>CAIUSK010000243.1 GCA_903901805.1 uncultured Flavobacteriales bacterium | reverse complement strand
AGAAGAATTTGAAGCTTATAAGGCACATAGGGAAGAAATGCCCGAAGATATTCGTTCCATGATTCAACCCATCAAACGGATTGTGGAAGCGTTTAATATTCCGCGATTAGAGGTCACTGGATATGAGGCCGATGACGTAATTGGAACCATCGCTTGGAAAGCAGAAGCAGAAGGCTTTTTGACCTACATGATGACTCCCGATAAGGATTACGCGCAATTGGTTACCGATAATTGCTTGATTTACAAACCAGGTCGAGGAGGAAACCCACCTGAAATTATGGGAGTGAAAGAGGTGTGTGCCAAATTTGAAGTGGAAAATCCGCTGCAAGTTATTGACATTTTAGGCCTGTGGGGAGACGCCGCAGACAACATTCCGGGAATTCCGGGTATTGGCGAAAAAACATCCAAACAATTGATTAAAACCTATGGATCAGTTGAAAATCTCATTGATAACGCGCATCAATTAAAAGGGAAACAACAAGAAAATGTACGCAATTTTGCCGATCAAGGATTGGTTTCAAAAATGTTGGCTACCATTATCACCGATGTGGAAATTGAGTTTGATGAACAAGCACTTCTTGTTGAACCAGTTGACGCAGATAAAATTAGAGAGGTTTTTACCGAGCTCGAATTTGTATCACTCGCCAAACGCATCATCGGCGAAGAAATCGTTGTTTCCACCTCTCCAAAAAACACTTCGGTACCGCATTCAGAAAATCAATTGGATTTATTCGGTGCTCAAAGTATGCTAGAACCTCAGGAACCCATAGAAACGGCATCCTATAAAACCATTGCTACTGAAAAACCTAGTTATCACCTAATCTCAACAGCAACCGAAAGACATGAACTGATAGAACTATTACTCAAACAAAAACAGGTTTGCTTTGACACGGAAACAACTGATATCGATGCCTTACACGCTGATTTGGTTGGGTTTTCATTTTCCTATAAAGCTCGAGAAGGATTCTATGTAGCCGTTCCTGAAGATTTTGAAGAAGCCAAAAAAATAATAGAAGAATTCAAGCCATTTTTTGAATCATCTTCTATTGAAAAAATTGCACACAATATTAAGTATGATTTGAAAGTGTTGAATCGGTATGGAATAGCGGTTTCAGAACCAACATTTGACACGATGATTGCACATTATTTAATTAATCCGGAATCGAAACAAAGCATGGACGTTTTGGCCAATTATTACCTCAGTTATCAACCTATTTCCATTGAAACGCTCATTGGAAAGAAAGGGAAAAATCAAGGAAATATGCGCGATTTATCACCTGAAGAAATTGCGGATTATGCCAGTGAAGATGCCGACATCACGTTTCAATTAAAACAAATACTGGAACCAGAAATTCAAAAAGATCACTTGAAAGAATTGTTCTACCGCATGGAAATGCCTCTGGTGGAAGTATTGAAAGATATGGAACAAGAAGGGATAGCGATAGATGTAAAAGCCCTACAGGATTATTCCAAGGAACTTGAAAAAACGTTGCTTCGTTTGGATGAGGAAATAAAAACGCTTGCGGGAGTTGATTTCAATGTAGATTCCCCAAAACAATTAGGAGAAGTACTTTTTGATCATTTGAAAATTTCGAGCAAAGCAAAAAAAACCAAAACAGGACAATATGCTACTTCGGAAGATGTGTTGATGAAGCACGAAAAAGATCATGCAATTGTACCACTTATCCTGGAATTTAGACAATTGCGGAAATTGAAGAGCACCTATATTGATCCACTGCCAACTCTGTGCGATAAGGTGGATGGACGAATTCACACGAACTTTATGCAAACCGTTACAGCCACCGGCAGACTAAGTTCAAACAACCCAAATTTGCAAAACATTCCCATTCGTTCAGCTAAAGGAAAAGAAATTCGAAGGGCATTTGTCCCTCGTTCAGCTGATT
>CAIUSK010000242.1 GCA_903901805.1 uncultured Flavobacteriales bacterium | reverse complement strand
GCGACAAAGGTATTCAGAAGCAATTTTATGCGGATCATGGAATTCCAACAGCGGATTTTCGTTTAATTGAATCAGGTGAAATTAATCAATATGCTGATTTTCTTCCTTTTGCACAGAAACTAAGAACCGGTGGATATGACGGAAAAGGAGTTCAAATCATGCAATCTTCATCAGATTTTGACAAATCCTTCGAGGCACCGACGGTATTAGAAAAATTTGTTGATTTCGAAAAAGAATTGGCGGTTATTGTGGCGCGTAATAAAAATGGGGAAGTAATTTCCTATCCAACCGTAGAATGTGAATTTTATCCGCAAGCAAATTTGGTTGAGTTTTTATTTTCTCCTGCTGAAATTTCGGCTGATATGGAGCAAGAAGCTCAACGTATGGCTATAGACATAATTCAGAAATTGGATATGGTTGGGATATTGGCGGTTGAATTTTTCTTGACGAAAGAAGGGGAATTATTGGTGAATGAAATTGCTCCTCGACCACATAACAGCGGACATCATACGATTGAATGTAATGTAACTTCGCAGTTTGAACAACACCTCAGAAGTATTTTGAATTTGCCTCTCGGCGCAACTGATTTGATACAACCTGGAGCCATGATTAATATCTTGGGAGAGCCCAGTTCTAATGGAACAGCTTATTATCAAGGTCTGGAGGTCTTATTAGCTGAACCGGGGATTTATGTACATATTTATGGCAAAGAAAAAGTGAAAGAATTCCGAAAAATGGGACATTTCACGATCACAGCACCCACAATTTCTGAATTGAAAGAAAAAGCGGAGAGGTTGAAGAATAGCATCAAGGCAATTGGTAAATAAATTGTGCGATGAAACACTATGGCCTACTTGGTAAATCACTATCTCATTCTTTTTCAAAAGGATTTTTCACGAATTATTTTTTAGAACATCAGATTGACGCCGATTATTCAAATTTTGAAATAAGCGGAATTGAGGAGGTTCAAAAAATCCTTCAATCTGACTTGGCTGGATTAAACGTTACATTTCCTTACAAAGAATCCATTATTCCTTATTTAGATGAGGTGACTGAGGAAGCAAGAATTATTGGAGCCGTAAATACCATTCAGTTTGTTGATGGGAAATGCGTAGGACACAATACCGATGCATTTGGATTTGCTCAATCGATAAAGCCTTTTTTTACGAATTTACATGAACGAGCATTGATTTTTGGAACAGGAGGAGCATCGAAAGCGGTAGCTCATGTCTTAACAAATTTGGGAGTTCAAGTATATTTTATTTCTTCTTCCAAAAAAGGATCTTCGATTTTTTCGTACGATGACTTAAATGATCACATGCTTAAGGGATGCAAACTGTGGGTAAATTGCACGCCAATTGGTACTTATCCCAATGTTACAGACGAACTACCCATTCCTTGGGTGAAATTATCCGAAGATCATTTAATCGTTGACTTGGTTTACAATCCTCCTAAATCTCAATTTTTACTCAAAGCACAAGAACACGGCGCTACGATTCTCAATGGCGAATCGATGCTGAAAGAACAAGCCTTGAAAAGTTGGGAGATTTGGAACGGTAATCTTTAAAACTGAATTTTATATACTAGATTAGGGAAAAAACCGAGTTGGTTGGTCGTTCTAATGCTCTGTGATTGGTTGTCATAGCTTTGCGAAAAAACATTCTTATGGTTCGTTATATTTTGAAGATCTAAAAAGAATGTTTGTGCTATTTTTCGTTTGCTACTATTCAGAGTAAATCCTGCTTTGAAATCTAAGCGATAATATTGACTGTAAAAACTAGAGTAAACATCTGTTGATAAAACCTCATGCCCAACAAGGTTTGACATATCCAAATCTATTGGGGTGTAAGCTCTGCCACCCGCGTTCGTGAATTTTAGATCAATAGAAAATCGATTTCGTTTTTCAGCTCCCAATTTCCATTCCTTTCCCGCTAGGAGGTTAATTACGTATTTTCCATTGAATGCCGTATTTCGTTCAACTCCATCGCTTCCTTTGTAAGTGGAATTGTAAATGGAAGAGGTAAATAAACCGTAATAACCCCGATTAAAGAATTTCTCAACGGTTAGTTCTATTCCATAGTTGGTTCCAGTGCCATTGTTTACCAAACTATCTGTTAAATCAGTTCTAAATGATGCACCGGTATTTAACATGGAATAATTGCTTGAAAACGAATTCACTGGAACATTGTAAATAGATTGATAATACACCTCAGATTTAATTCGCCAATTTTTAACTGGTTGAATATTGTATCCTAAAACGAGGTGGTGACTTTTGGTGAAATCTAAGTTCTTGTTGTTGTAAAAGATATTCCCGTTAACATCTTCGGTTTGTAAAAAATACACATTGATTGGTTGCATTTGAGCGTGTAATCCATAGCCAAAATTCAAACTACTTTTGTTTGTTACATTATAAATTAAACCCAATCTTGGTTCAATTGACCTGGAATTATTCAGCGATAAAAATTGTGAATGAATTCCTGTATTCACTATTAATTTAGATGAAATGGAATATTTTACATGCGCATACCCCTGAGCTAGGTTGGTATACCCTTTATAATCCCAAATTTGTTTGATTGGTTCAAAAATGTGGTTTTTTGTTTGAAAATTCAAGTCTAATCCAATAATCTCATCAATTACCCCAATTTTCACAAAAAGCCTTGAATTGATTTTGTAATTGTAATTACTTGATATAAAATAGCTGGTTTTAGCAACATTATTGGTTTCTCTAATAAAACTACTATCTGTCATATGGTCAACATCATAGGCAATTTGATCACTACTTGAATAATTTATTCCTAAAGTGGAAGAGATAAATGATTTGGAGTTTATTTGTTTGTGATGATTCAATCCACTGATTCCAATTTTACTTGTAAAATCTACTTTGTTTCCATTTCCATACAATGAATTATTTGGCCCACCCCCTATGTTTATAGTACTGGAAGCTAAAATTCCGAACAAGGAAAATTTACCCAATTTTGTATTTCCACTGGAGAATTTAAACGAGAAATCTTGATAAGATGGGGTAGCAGTGGTGCCAATATTTACCCCAGCAGCTTGAGCAATTCCTGCCAATGAGTATCGATATCCTATTAAATAAGAAGCGTCACTTTTTTTACTGAAAGGTCCTTCGGTGGTTAATTCTAATCCTGTTATCACCCCAGCTTGAAGGGTTGTTTCTCTTTTCTTAGTATTACCATTTCTAAATCCAAGATCAAAAACACCAGAAGTTGAATTACCAAATTCAGCAGGAAAAGCAGAAGTGAAGAAATCAGAGTTTTTTAGGAGGTTTGTATTCAATGCGCTAACAGCTCCACCGGTTGTTCCAACCGAAGCAAAATGATTGGGGTTCGTTACGTTCATCCCATCGATTCGCCATAAAACACCAACGGGAGAATTACCACGAATTACGATATCATTTCTACTGTCATCTGGTGCACTCACACCGGCAAAATTAGCAGCTAATCGTGCTGGATCATTTCTCCCTCCTGCATAGCGATTTACCTCTTCCATAGAAAAAGCTCGCGCACTTATACTAGCTAATTTATTCGAGGTCTCTCCTTTATTCTTCCCTTCGATGGTAATCTCTCCCATTTGAGTTAGCTCTTCTTCCATCGCAAAATCTAGGATAACCTCTTTTCCAGATGTAACGATAACATTCGGGACGATGATTGTTTTATAACCCACGTATGCCACTTTTAATTCATAACGATCAGGCGGGATATTTGTCAACTCATAGTTTCCATCTGAATCTGCTGTTGTTCCTTTTTGGATCGAAATAATTTGAACAGAAGCACCTGTAATAGGCGTTTGAGCATGTTTATCAAGAATGTTACCGCGAATGGTTTGAAAATTGTTTTGAGCGAAAAAAAAGGTTGGAAAAATCAAAGACAGAAAAATCAATCGATACATATAGTGTTTTTTACAATAAGCATAGGTGCTTACGCTTAACTTAGACGATTAAAGGTGCGTTTACTTGCATTACTATATGATTAAAAACATAATACATTGATTTTCAATTAAAAAAAGGTTTCTTTGTTATTCTTTACAAAATTGATTTAACCTACGTTGATAAAATTGAAGGTGGTTTTGTTGGATAATTGAGAATTTAAAAGGTGTAATATTACCTTTTTCCAAACAAAGAACTTCCCACGCGAACCATGGTGCTGCCTTCTTCAATGGCTAATTGATAATCACCACTCATTCCCATAGAAATTTCGGAAAAAGAGGATGAATTAGAGAAATAGGATGATTTTAATTGATCAAAAATCACTTTTAAATTGTTGAATTCTCCTCGAACTTGATTTTCATCATCCGAAAAACTAGCCATTCCCATAACGCCACAAAATTCAATTGAATCAAACGTTTCTGGTGAGCTCCTTGTAAATAATTCATTTATTTCTTCCACATCAAAACCGAATTTAGTTTCCTCTTGAGCAATGTAAAACTGAAGTAATACTTTGATTTTTCGGTTGTTTTTCTTTGCCTGAATGTTAACTTCGTCAAGTAGTCGTTCACTATCAATGGAATGAATCAGTGCAACAAAAGGAGCGATGTATTTTACTTTGTTTCGCTGCAAATGACCAATCAAATGCCACTGAATATCTTTCGATAAGGCTTGGTGTTTTTCCTCCAGTTCTTGAACCCGATTTTCGCCGAAAATACGTTGTCCAACATCATACAAATTCTGAATATTCTCAATAGGCTTAGTTTTCGAAACAGCAACAAGTGTCACGTGTTTCGGAATTGATTTCAGTATCTCAGTGAGATTATCAGCTAAAAAATTATTCATTGATATTATATATCGTCAAACCACTACGTAGTTTGGGTTCTACCCAAGTCGATTTTGGCGGCATAATGCCATTTGCATCTGCCACTGCTTTTACTTGTTCAATAGAAATAGGGTAGAGGATGAACGCAATTTTAAATTTATCGGAATCAACGGTTGAAACAATACTCTCTATTGATTCTGCACCACTTACAAAACTAATATTTGGGTCCGTTTTTAAGTCCTGAATCCCTAAAATTGGACGTAAAATCAATTCCGTTAATAAATCTGTGTCCAAGCACTTTACTGGATTTGTTGAAGGAATAAGTGCTTTGTCAATATTTAATGCGTACCAATTAGAATCTAAATAAAAAGTGATTTGGTGCTCGTGTAAAGGTTTTTGTGCATGATTTAACGAAGTCAATGACCCAATTTTTTCTAACGATTTTAAAAATGCTTCTTTGGAAAGATTATTCATGGTTTTTACCAAGCGATTGAATTCCAGGATTTCCATTTTTCGTTCATCCATTAAAAACGCCAAAAAATAATCTTCATTTTTAAAACCATTTTTCTTTTTCAACTGTCTTTGATTTCTTAATCCTGCAGAGGAGGCTGAGCGATGATGTCCATCAGCAATATATAATGCATCCATCTCGGAAAAATAGCCTTGAATTTCAGTTGTTTCAGCTGTTGAAAGTATCCATAATTCATGCTTTACTTCATCTGTAGTGGTGAATTCATATTCGGGACGGACTTGCATCAATCGCAGAAGAGTTATCTCCAATTTATCGTGTGCAGGATGAGCTAATAACACTGGTTCTGCGTTATAACCAACAATATCCAAATAATCTACAAACATTGCCTCTCTCGATGTTAATGTAGCTTCATGTTTTTTTATTTTGCCGGATTCGTAATCGTCAATGCTCGCTCCAGCAATAACTCCCGTAAATTGATGCCCATTTTTTGTCTGCTGATAAATATAAACTGCCTCGTTCTCCTCTTGAAATAAGATTCGATTATTTAAAAACTCAACATATTTATCTTGAACATGCAAAAATCGTTCGTGCGAATTCGGTTTTGTTTTCCGTTCCGAATTAAACTCAGGGTTAATTATCCGGAGAAATGTAAATGGGTTCTCTTCTAATTTAGCCTTTAAAACGTTTTTTTTATACGTGTAATAAGGTCGTGTAGCCACCAAGTGAACTTTATCACGAACAGGTCGAATAGCTTTGAATGGTGCAATGTGTATCATAACCCAGGAGGAATAAAATCAGTATTTTGTCCATTGTGATGAACTACGCGCTGCGGGTATGGAATAATGATTTTATATTCTCTAAACAATCGATCAATTTCCAACCGAATTTCTGATTTGTAATTATTGATATCCCAACTTTGATCGGCCCAGAAAATCAATTCCATTTCTAAACCATTGTCACCAAACCCGGCTAAACGAACAAACACAGGTTGGTTTTTTTTCACTTTTGGATGAGCTAAAGCAGCTTGTTTCAAAAGGCGTGAAACTAATTCTGTATTACTTCCATATGAAATATTCACATTAATTGAAAAACGAGACAACTCAGAACCATGACTCCAATTTTCAACATTATCTTGAGTTAATCGTGTATTTGGAATAATCAATACATTTCCTTCTCTCGTTTCAATTTGCGTGGTTCTTACATTGATTTTAATAATCTTAGCGATGATCCCTGAAGATTTTCCGTTACTATTAATTTCAACAATGTCACCAACGCGAACATTTCCTTCAAAAAGCAGTACAATTCCTGCAATCATATCCTTGAAAACATCCTGAAGTCCAAGTCCAAGTCCAACAAGAAGTGCAGCAGAACCAGTGAGCAATAAAGTGAGATCTATGTTTAGTACTTGAAAACTAATAAGTATACTAAAAACATAAATTACGTATTTGGCAATTTGAAAATAAACATACTCTGAGCCTTTGTCGTATTGAGCATTTTCTCGAAACTTCCTGGAAATGTAGAGTTTAATAATATTGACAAGCATTTTGGCTCCAAAAAATACCGAAAACAACAATACACAGTGATAGAAATTGAGTTTGAATTTGGAAAATGAAAGTAAATTATAATTCAAAAAATCTGAGAAAGTAACACCTGGATTATTGAATTTTAAACTAATAATACCAATGTATAATGCGAATAAATAAACGCTTTGACTCAGAAGTTTTAACCAGGTTACTCTTCTACCTTCTACTCGAATATTGGCATTTGTCAAATATCGTTTCAATAATCGATGAATAACACGACGTAAAATAATGGCGATTAAAAAAATAAAGGAAAGTAAAATGATGTTCCACAAGCAAATTTGGTATGGCCCTAAACTGAAAATGGTAGTTGAAAACATTATTTAAGTATTATTCTTCCTAATTTATCGGCAAAAACACGTTTAACACGTTCATATTTCATGTGTTCTGTAAGTAAAATTAGCATTTCTTCGTCACTTAATGAATTATTTGATTCTAATTCATTTTGAATTTCTTGAATTTTAAAATCAATTTTTTTCGATTTGAAATGATAGATTGATTCAATTACTGTGTCGTATAATTGATCAAGTTCTGTTTTTGTTTCGATTTTATATTTCGTTAACCATCGATTACTCAATTCGTATTCATTGGATTCAATATCTGATACAAACGCTACAATGGATTGATCCTCCATGCGCTTGAAAAAACTGGCTGTGTAAAGAGTATTCTCTGCCAAGCCATCTAAATAATAAGCAAAAATCGAGGAGTGAAGCGGTTCGTCAAATGTTAATTCATCCCGAGTAATTTCCTGACAAATAAATTCAATAACACTCGTGGAAATAGTTTCCTCGTTTTGATTGATTTTAATTTCAAACGTGCCATATTTCAGCAACAAGCGGATGATTTCATACTCATGATGAAAATCTTTCTGCGTCGATTTATTAAATGGGGAATCTGCTATTAAAGGTTGTTTCTCAATGGGAATTTCTAGCAGGTCAGGTGCGTCAAATTGTTTAGCCAAAATTCCTTTTCTCAGGCGCATCAATTCGTTTGAAATTACGGATTCGTCAATATGAAACAATACCGCAATTTGTTGAACATAAACTGATCGAGTAATGGAATTTGGAATTAACGAAACGGAATGCACGATATCGCGAATCAATTCGGCTTTTTTCAGCGGGTCATTGCTGGATTCACCCAGTAAGATTCCTGCCTTAAATGAAATGAAATCCTGAGTATTTTCTTTCAGATATTGTTCCAGTTCATTTGAGCTACTTTTTTTAGCAAATGAATCTGGGTCTTCACCATCAGGAAAGAGGACTACTTTTACATTCATTCCTTCCTCAAGAATTAAATCTATCCCACGAAATGAAGCTTTTATTCCAGCAGAATCGCCGTCATATAAAATGGTAATATTGGGTGTATAGCGACGAATTAATTTAATTTGATCTTTGGTTAGTGAAGTTCCTGAAGATGCAACTACATTAGTTATTCCGGCCTGATGCATTGAAATAACATCAGTATATCCTTCACACAAAAAACAGTTGTCATATTTGATTATATCTCCTTTGGCGAAGTATAAACCATACAGGATCTCACTTTTATTGTAAATTACACTTTCAGGAGAATTGAAATACTTAGCAATTTTTTTATCGGTTATTAAGGTTCTTCCCCCGAAACCAAGCACCCTACCGCTAACACTGTGGATTGGAAACAGTACACGACCACGAAAAAAATCAAAATGTCGATCGTCTTTTGTTTTTACTAAACCAACCTTTTCTAAATATTCTAAGTTATATCCTTTTTCAAATGCGGCCTTGGTGAAATCGTCTCCTTTGTTAAGACAATACCCTAATTGAAACTTTTCAATAATATCTTTTCGAAATCCACGCTCTTCAAAATAGGAGAGGCCAATTGCTTTTCCTTCTTCGGTATCTGTTAAGTTTTCCTTAAAATAATTCCGAGCAAAATCATTTATTATATATAAACTATCACGTTCATTCAAATAAGCCAATTCTTC
>CAIUSK010000241.1 GCA_903901805.1 uncultured Flavobacteriales bacterium | reverse complement strand
CAAGCCACCAACTTTACGCCAGATTGTTGAATATAAAACAACGCTTCTTTTAATTGATCTACCTTACAAACAGGTAAAAGTTGAGCGCGCCAGCGGATGTTTTAACTGCGTCTGCTGTGACAAGGGCCGAACCTTTTGATGGAATAACAAGTGCATCAACGCCTTGGCATGCTGCAGTTCTTGCAATTGCACCCAGATTTCTTACATCCGTTATTCTATCAAGAAAAAGCAAGGTTAGTTGCTCCTTTTTTTCTAATTTGGAATCTACTAAACTATAAAAATCATGGTATTCAATAGGAGAAACGAAAGCAATAACACCTTGGTGATTGGCCAAAGTCATTCGATCCAGCTTTTGCACTGGTACAAATTGTAACTGGTAATCTTTCCCTGATAAAGCTTCTTTTAATTCAATAAAAAGATCTTTGTTCATCCCTTTTTGAATCAAAATTTTATTTATTTCTCTTTCAGATTTAATGGCCTCAACCACAGAACGAATTCCGTAAATAATATTCTCTTTTTCTTTAAAACTTTGCTCGCGGTTGCGATATTGATTTTCTACCATGTTATTTCCCATTCAATCTTTACGTTTTCTCCTAGTGTTTTTGCTACAGGACAACTTTTTCCTGCTTGTATTACTTTGTGTACTGTTTTTTCATCCCAATTGTTACCACTTAAATCAACTTTAAGAATAATAGTTTCAATTCGTCTTGGATTGGATGCCATTATTTTAGTAACATCTATTTGTGCTTGGTCAAAATCAATATTATGTTCTTGACAGTAAATCCCCATAATTGTCAAAGCACAAGAACCCATGGCAGTAGCTACTAAATCAGTGGGAGAAAAGTATTCTCCTTTCCCTTTATTATCTATGGGTGCATCAGTGGTAATTACATTTCCTGAGGCAAGGTGCTCACAAGATGTTCTTAATTTACCTTGGTATACTATTTTCGCTGTCATCTTTTTCCTCTATCTCTTAACTCCTGTAATGACCTAGCCAACATTTCCATAATTTGTTGTGGCTGAAGTACTTCCGCATTTCTTACCGTAACACCATTAACGGTGTATTGAAAGCTTTGTAATTTATCAAAATCTCGTACCGAAACATTTTTTGAATAAACTCTCTTCTTTTCTGAATTAAAAGCGGTAATTTGAATGAAAACTAATGGTCTGTAGCGACTAGTTCCTAGTATAGGATTTACTAGGTTAAGGCCAGAGGAAATCGAATAACTAACGCGCACTAGTACATAATAATCTTTGTCGAAATTATGAATTGCTTGTTTTTTTGAGCTCACCGGCATGCCCCGAACAACATTTCCACCATCGAATGTTCTTATATCACGGCCTTTTCGGTTTTTCCGAAATACACATTCTGAGTTAGCATTCAATTCGGCAGAAACAGTGCGCGTAACAATTTCTTTAATTGAATCAATATTGGCATCTGAAAGCCTTATCCGATTCAAACCTCCTTGTTGATTTATGTTTCCTCCTGAGGTTATTTGAACAGGATTTACCAATCTTCTATCCACAGAAAATCGGATGCTATAAATACCAGCACTACTCTGTGCGAATGATTGAAAAATCAGTACACACTGAACAACCAATAATAAAAAGTACTTTTTAATCATCACCAACTAATTGTGTCCAAAATTACGCAATTTGCACTAATTATTTTGTTTTTCTTGGTAAGGCATTCGACAATATGAATGGCTTTTATTTAGAATCATTCTAAAATACCACTTTTAAGGTATTGTCATACCTTTTTCAAATGTTCAAATTTGCAGTATGAAAAAATCTGAAACGAAATTAATTTTCTTGCTCACAGTTATTGTTATCCAATTTACAGGTTTCGGTCAAATCGCTCCAACTGACTCGATAAAAAAATTAAACGAATTTAAAATTACGGGTAGACAAAAAGACCTGGAACGATTACCAGTATTAGAAGGCACTCGCATCAATGCCGGTAAAAAAAATGAAGTCATCAATTTGAATGCATTAAATGCTGATTTATCATCAAACAACTACCGCCAAATTATGGCCAAAGTCCCTGGAGTTTCAATCTGGGAAAATGATGGTTCCGGAATTCAGACATCTATTTCAACCCGTGGACTTAGTCCAAACAGATCATGGGAATTTAACGTAAGGCAAAACGGGTATGATATTTCTTCCGAAGCTTATGGGTATCCCGAAGCCTATTACACGCCGCCTACAGAAGCACTGGACAAAATTGAAGTAATTAGAGGTGCCGCATCATTACAGTATGGAACACAGTTTGGAGGTTTATTAAATTACATAACAAAAAAATGTTTGGGTGATAAGCCTTTCCAATTTGAAACTCAGCAAACTATCGGAAGTTATGGACTTTATAATGCCTACAATGCAATAGGTGGAAAACTAAAGAAGTTTACTTATTATGGTTTTCTTCACCGTCGAAGTGCAGATGGTTGGAGGGAAAACAGTTCCTATTCAACGACAACGGGACATATAATTCTAAGTTATTCGTTCTCTAAAAAATTGAATGCCTCAATAGAATATACCCACATGGATTATGTAAGTCAACAAGCGGGAGGCTTAACCGATTCTATGTTTCGCGAAAACGCACAACAATCTATCCGTGCGCGAAATTGGTTTAGTACACCTTGGAATTCAACGGCACTGTCAATTGATTATCAACCAACGGTAAATTCAAAAATAAACGTCAAAGTATTTCACACTTATTCACAACGAAATAGTATTGGTTATTTAAAAGATATCAACCTTCCTGATGCATTTAACGGAAATGGATTCAGTAATCGGCAAATTGATAGAGATTGGTATAATAACCTTGGAATGGAAGCTCGAATGCTGCAACAATACAAATTATTCGGAAAGAAATCTGCTTTATCGGTTGGATTGAGGGCTTATTCAGGAAAAACAATTCGTAAGCAAGGAGCCATTGGATCAATAGGAAGTGATTTTGATTTAGCTATTGCTCTTCAGCAGACTAGTTCTAACGGGATTTACGATTTTAAAAGAGAGTTAGATTTAAATACTTTGAACGCGGCTGTATTTGTGGAAAATTTATTTCAACTGAGTAAACGATTGAGCATCACTCCAGGAATGCGTGTTGAATATATCAAAACAGGAGCGGAAGGAACAATTGACAAACCTGAAATAGGAGATAAAATCGATGTTGCCAATCAAATTCGGACGATAATCCTTGGAGGAGTCGGAGTTGAATTCATCACAACAGAAAAATCAAATATCTATGCAAACATAAGTCAAGCATTCCGTCCAGTTACTTACTCTGAGCTTGTGCCATCAGCCACAACAGATTCTGTTGATCAAAATTTAAAAGATGCGAAGGGTTACAACCTTGATTTCGGATATCGCGGAACAGTTAAAAATTACTTAACTTTTGATATTGGTGCATTTTATCTTTATTACAACAACAGAATCGGAACCATTAACACGAATGGTAAAAATTTAAAAACTAATATTGGAGCTTCAGTAAGTCGTGGAATTGAATCTTTTATAGAACTTGATCTACTTCGATTATTAACAACTAAAGAAAAGTATGGACAATTTAAAATTTTTGCCAATGTTTCTTTGATAGATGCACGATACACCCGATGGGATGATCCAGCTGCATTAGCTGATACTTCAAAAGATTTTCGCGGAAATTACGTGGAAAATGCACCGAGGACCATAAATCGATTTGGGTTTACGTATAAATATAGCGGATTTTCTCTAACAGCACAACTAAATAAAGTTGGATCAATTTATACCGATGCGTTGAATACGGAACTTCCAAACGCAAAAGCAACGATTGGAAAAATTAACGGTTATCAAGTTATTGACTTGTCGATATCCTATGCCATTAACGAACAATTTACCATTAAAAGCGGGGTTAATAATGTAACGAACGAACGATATGCAACCCGCAGATCTGGTGGGTTTCCTGGTCCAGGTATTTTGCCAGGTAACGGAAGAACTGGATACATTTCAATAGCGGCTAAATTTTAAATAATCTGGATTATCTTTATTAATTACTCGATTTAATCTATCGGTTTAAATCTATTTTGTATATTCGGGTTAGTGAAAGCAAGTTCCGTTTTATTGCGCCTAATTTTGTTCGTCTTATTGGGATTTCCTAATGTGGTTTTCACGCAGCAGCGGTCGGAGATTGAGATTAAAAATAACATAGTTAAAGCGGTAACTAATTCTGAAAAATTTGAATATCAGATTGAGTTAGGTAAATATTATTTAACAACAAACTTTCCAAAAGCAAAGGTAATTCTAGATCAGCTCAAGCAAAACAAGTCATATAACTCTTCCAGTTTTTCGTTCAAACGCGTTCTTTTTGAATTGCAATATGTTTATGCCATCAAAGATTTTGTGGCTTTTAAGCAATTAATTGAGCAAACACAAGGGAAACTAAGTGCAGGAATCCCGATTAAAGATAAAATTGAATGGTTGTCCTTTTGTGGGATTTCAAAGCAACTCCAATTAGATTATTCGGGTGCTCTAGCAGTGCATATTGAAGCATTGAAAGCGAATCAAAAACTTCGGAACTATGTCCTTTCTGCAGAGTTAAATAGAATGATCTCATGGGATTATACCAATTTGAATAAAAAAGACAGTGCCCTATATTATTCAAATCGTAGTATTGTATTTGCTCGAAAAACAAATTCAACATCAACAATTCTTGCTGAATGTATAAATACTCAAGCTTTGATCTATAAATATTTCAATCAAATTGAAATTGGGATTGCAAAAAACATGTTAGCTATTGAAATCATAGAAAACACAGCGGATTATGAAAAATTAAGTCGTTACAATCGCGAAATTGGTTTGTCACAATTGGATATTAAAAATTGGGATGAAGCTGAAGCGTATTTCAAAAAATCGTTATTGTATGCAGAAAAATTACAAGACCAATCGCAAATCGGATTAGCATTAATTCATTTAGCTGCGGTCGAATTGGGTAAAAAAAGATTAGCTCAAGCAAAAGTATTCGCCTTTCAAGCGGAATCTGCTATTGGCAAAACACAAAACATCGAAGCAATTGGTGATGTTGACAATTTTATTGGGATATTATACAGTCAATTAAAAGATTATAAACAAGCCTCGATTCGTTTAAACAAAGCACTCGTGAATTACGAAAGTATTGGAAATCGAAATAAAATAGCAACAGTTTACCACTACGTGGGGAAAGTATTGATGGAACAAGGGAAATTCATTGAGGCAGAATCATTTCTAAATCGATCCATTAATATGCGCAAGGAAATGAAGCAAATAAGTGCGATACACGAAAATTATAAGGTTTTGTCAGATTTGTTTCTTCGTAAAGGAAATATTCAAGATGCTTTTGAGTATTTGAATTTTTACATTCAATATTTAGACAGTAATAATTTACTTCAATCGGCTAGAAGTATTGCAGAAATAAATGAAACCTTCAAAACACAAGATCAACTTCGGACGATCAATTTACAGAGCGATTCAATTAGAAATGCACGAGAAAAACAAGAATTAACGAATTCTAAATTGGAAAACACACAATTAAGAAATACCTATCAGCTGATCATTATTATTTTTATTCTCTTTATTGTGGTTGCTGGAGGTTTAATTCTTAAAAATTATTGGAATAGAAACAAATTGGTGCAATTGCAAAAAGAATCTGAAATGTCTCAAACATTGCTCCGATCTCAAATGAATCCACATTTTATTTTCAATGCCATGTCCGTTATACAAAGCTATATTTATGATAATGAACCCGAAAAATCATCTAAGTTCCTTGTAAATTTTTCTCGATTGATGCGATTGATACTTGAAAATTCATCCAAAGAATTTATCTCCTTGAATACGGAAATCGAAATCCTACAAAAATACCTAACCACCCAAAAATTGCGATTTGAAGATCGTTTTACATTTGAAATTATGGTGGATCCAAACTTAACCGAAACAGACACCTTAATTCCTCCGATGATTACCCAGCCATTCATAGAGAATTCAATTGAACATGGACAATTACATACAATTGAGAATGGGTTTATTAGTATCCATTTCTCCCGCGAAAATGAAATGTTGCATGTGGAAATCATTGATAATGGGATTGGACGAAAAATGGCCAGTAAGAATAAAAAAAGTAGCGAACACCATAGTATGGCAATGAAAATCACCGAAGAGCGAATAGAAATTTTAAATAAAAAATATACAAGTACAGGTTTTATTGATATTACAGACTTTAATAAGGAAAAAGAAAGTGGAACCGTTGTTAATATCAAAATTCCTCTTAAATTTAGAAACCAAAACTCTTGATTATGAATAAAGTACTTGTTATTGATGACGAAAATAAAACAAGAGAGTTTATTGCCAAACTTATACGTTCATTTGGTCTTGATCTTGTGGTTGTAGCTCAAGGCGAAAATGTAGAGACAGCTCTAGCAGCCATTGAGGAGCATCAACCGGATATTGTGCTATTAGATATTCAAATGCCCGATGGAACAGGTTTTGATGTATTGCAACGAACACTAACTAAAAATTTCGAGGTTATTTTTATTACTGCGCACCAGGAATTTGCAATAAAAGCAATAAAATTTAGTGCGTTAGATTACATTCTAAAACCGGTTGACCCAGAGGAATTAAGAGATGCCATTGAACATGCAATAAAAGCCGTTTCTGAAAAAAAAGACACACAACAATTTGATACCCTACAACATAATTTAGTTCCTCATCAAAAAAAGAAATTGGTGCTAAAAACGCAAGAAAGTGTATTTGTTGTAGAGCTTGATGAGATTATTCGATGTGAGGCAGACAAAAATTACACGTTCTTCTTTCTTACTAGCGGTAAAAAGATCTTGGTTTCTAGAACGTTAAAAGATTTTGAAACGCTACTTGCCGGTAGTCATTTCTTCCGTATTCAACAGTCTCATTTAGTTAATATTAATTTTGTTGATCGGTATGACAAAACCGAAGGTGGCTCAGTTATAATGAAAGATGGCGCTGCTGTTCCACTTTCTCCAGCTAAAAAGGATTTATTCTTTAAACTCCTAGAAAATCTTTAATTTCTGTAACAAAAAGATTTTTTCAAGTTTTATTTACTTACTACTATTTTACCTTTCTGTTTTTCAATAGGTTACATTGTTTAATACTAATTAATT
>CAIUSK010000240.1 GCA_903901805.1 uncultured Flavobacteriales bacterium | reverse complement strand
TCCGTTGAATGAAAAATTATCAAATTTGTTGATAAAAAAAATACAACCTTCTCTTTGTATGTATTAACTTTGCGCCCCGTAGTTACAATTTAGATTCATGTCCAATTCAACCAAATATGTTTTTGTAACCGGGGGAGTAACATCATCTCTGGGCAAAGGAATTATATCAGCATCATTAGCCAAATTACTTCAAGCAAGAGGATATTCGGTTACCATTCAAAAACTAGATCCCTACATCAATATTGATCCAGGTACATTAAACCCTTATGAGCACGGCGAGTGTTTTGTTACCGATGACGGAGCAGAAACAGATTTAGATTTGGGTCACTATGAACGTTTTTTAAATGTACCTACTTCTCAAGCGAATAATGTTACTACCGGAAGAATTTACCAAGCTGTAATAGAAAAAGAACGACGAGGAGAATTTTTAGGTAAAACTGTTCAAGTTATTCCGCATATTACGGACGAAATTAAAGACCGCATTCAAGCCGTTTCAAAAGAAGGCAAATTTGATATTGTAATAACCGAAATTGGTGGTACAGTTGGTGATATTGAATCATTGCCGTATGTGGAAGCTGTTCGACAAATGCTTTGGGAATTTGAAAAGGATTGTATTGTTGTTCATTTAACTTTAGTTCCTTATTTGGCTGCAGCTGGAGAATTGAAAACAAAACCTACCCAACATTCCGTTAAACAAATGATGGAGCTAGGGGTCCAACCTGATATATTATGTTGTAGAACCGAGCATGAATTAGACCTTACACTACGAAGAAAAATTGCTAAGTTTTGTAATGTATCCATGAATGCTGTTATTGAATCAAGGGATGCAGAATCGATTTATGATGTTCCTTTGCTCATGCAAGCAGAAGAATTGGATAAAGTAGTATTGGAAAAACTAGGTCTTCCAACCAAATCAATTCCTGATTTATCCAATTGGACTTCCTTTCTTGGCAAACTCAAAAACCCAGCAAATGAAATTACTATTGGATTAGTTGGGAAATATGTGGAATTAAAAGATTCATATAAATCTATAAGTGAATCAATTATACATGCCGGAGTTGCCAATGAAACCCGTGTAAATGTAAAATGGATTCATTCCGAAAAACTCAAAAAATCAAATATATCCAAGGAATTAGGAGAGTTAGATGGTATTTTAGTTGCACCTGGATTTGGTTCTCGTGGAATTTCAGGTAAAATAGAGGCGGTTCAATTTGCGCGTGAAAACAACATTCCGTTTTTTGGGATTTGTTTGGGTATGCAATGTGCCGTTATTGAATTTGCACGAAATGTATTGGGATTAGAAGAAGCACATACGACCGAAATTGATGAAGCGACTAACCATCCGGTAATTAGCATGATGGAAGAGCAAAAATCAATCGCAGACATGGGGGGAACTATGCGTTTAGGGGCATTTAAATGTCAACTAAAACCGAAAACGAAAGCTGCAACTGCTTACAATACTGATATCATATCAGAAAGACACAGACACCGATTTGAATTCAATAATTCTTATTTGAAAGATTTTGAAGATGCTGGTATGATTGCATCTGGAAAAAATCCAGAAAGTGGATTGGTTGAAATCGTTGAAATTCCAAATCACCCTTGGTTTGTTGGTACCCAATTTCATCCCGAATATAAAAGTACGGTTGATGCTCCACATCCCATTTTTGTTGCTTTTATTCAAGCAGCTTTACTTAATAAAAAATAATTAATAATGGAAAGAAATACCGTTGTTGGAATCGTTTTACTAGGCTTATTATTAACCGTTTATACGATTGTAAATCAACCAACAGATGAAGAGATAAAAGCGCAACAGCAAAAAGAACTTGCGATTAAAAAACAACAAGCCGTTGCTGCAAAAAAAGCTGCTGAATCCGCAAAAACAGTTAAAGCCGCTGAAGTAAAAAAAGATAGTACAGACACCATTCAAAAACCTGTTATTCAGGAAGAAACGGTGAGAATTGAAAATGCTAAACTTGCCGTTGACTTAAGTACCAAAGGAGGACAAATCAATGCAGTTTACTTGAAAGAATTTAATTCTTACACCTCTTTTTCGGCGAAATTGAACGGAAAAACACCAAGCAATGATCAAGGTTTATGCTTATTCAATAAAGGAGATCAATCCACTGGGATTCAAGTAATGGATGGTAATAAATCCATTTCAACCTCTTCTTTGTTTTTTACTAAGTCCGCGGTTACGCCATCCAAAATAATTTTCAGCGCCAAAACTCCAGCAGGAAATGAAGTAATTCAAACTTATTCCATTAATTCGGATAGTTACACCCTTGATTACTCAATCGAAATGGTTGGTTTCAAAGGAAATACGGGTTCAAATGTAACTTTAAATATTCAAACTACATCTGCTTCGCCTCCACTTCCACCACCACTTCCTCCGCAACAACCTTCTGGTCCTCCATCAACATCTGGTGGTCCACTTCCTCCAGGTCCTCCTCTTCATCCTCCTCAACAGAACCCTTATTCAAATAATCCTGTTGCACCACCAGTCTTTTTAAGTGGTCTTCCAATCCAACAACAACAACAACCT
>CAIUSK010000239.1 GCA_903901805.1 uncultured Flavobacteriales bacterium | reverse complement strand
CCGCAAATTATGTTCAGGGAGGATATGGCTATGGCCACGCGAAACAAGCATTATTCGAAGTGATTTTAGAAAAGTTTCAAACAGAACGTGAACGATTTGATTATTTGATGAATAATAAACATGAATTGGATGAAATCTTAAAAATTGGCGTTTCGAAAGCAGAAATAGTGGCTTCATCAGTATTGAAAAGGGTTAGAGAAAAGTTAGGTTTGAAATGATATGAAGGCCTTACTTCTTTTCAATTTTTGGTCTATCGTTTTCATTGGATTATCTCAAGAGTCAAATAAAATAATTACAACTGACAGTTTTGTCATCAATTCAAAATTGTTGAATGAAGTAAGAAAACTAAATGTTTGGACTCCACCAAATTATAATTCAGTGAAGGATTCCTTTCCAGTTATTTATCTGTTAGATGGCGGAATTAAGGAAGATTATCCTCACATGATTGAAACAATTGCTAAACTAATCCAAAGTAAAGACATTCCGCCGTTAATTGTTGTTGGTATTGAAAACACACAGAGAAGACGAGATCTGACTGGATTCACAGAAATTGAAAGTGACAAGGAAATTGCTCCTCAGGTAGGTGGTTCTGAACAGTTTAGATCTTTTATTGAAAAAGAGTTGTTTTCAGAAATTAATCTCCGCTTTAGAGTTACAAACAAAAGAGTGATTTTAGGAGAATCTTTGGCCGGATTATTTATCATAGAAACCTTTTTTCTTCAAGCGAATCTTTTTGATTATTACATAGCAATAGATCCATCCCTATGGTGGAATGCGCATCACTTGATAAAAAACTCCGAGAAATTGTTACCGCAATCATTTTCGAATCATAAGAAACTCTGGTTTGCAGGTTCAAATACAAAATCAATTTCAAAGCACACAAAAGACTTCGCGAGAATATTAAAATCTAACAAGGCTCCAAATCTCACATGGAAATATTCCAATGAACCAAAAGAAGATCATAGCACAATTTACAAAGCGATCAAAGATCAAGCGTTGAAATGGACTTTTTGCAATGAATTTAATGACTAAAAAGTTTGTGTGATTTTCTGACGTTCTGTCAGTATATTTTTCGAGGCATATTCTTTGACTTGATGTTGTTATGCAACAAAATTCTCCATTTGAATTAACGTTAAAAAATGCTGTAGTTCCGGCTTTCATTATCGTTGGACTAATGTGGTTGGTTTACCTTATTGATTTTGTGCTTCCCGTAAACCTTTATGAATGGGGAGTTTATGCTCAAACACTGAAAGGATTGAGAGGGATTTTATTCATGCCTTTGATTCATGCCCCCGATGACATTAAACATATTTTTAATAATTCTTTGCCTACATTCTTATTGGTTACCGCATTGTTTTATTCATACAAAGAAGTGGCATGGAAAGTATTCTTTTCATCTTGGTTGTTAACTGGTTTATTTGTGTGGATTTTTGCAGTAACTAATAGTGGTTATCACATTGGAATGAGTGGTGTAATTTATGCCTTAGTTGGATTTCTTTTTACCTCTGGTGTCATCAGGCGATTTTTCCCACTGCAAGCATTGTCTTTATTCGTTGTGTTTCTTTACGGAAGTTTAATTTGGGGGATTTTTCCGACGGAACCTCAAGT
>CAIUSK010000238.1 GCA_903901805.1 uncultured Flavobacteriales bacterium | reverse complement strand
CTCAATCTGTTGTCAAATATATAAAAATCAATATGCCGTTTGGGTTTACTATGTACAATCAAATAATCCAAATCTCTATCTTCGTCTAAATCGAATTCTAATTTTTCAGAATCGACTATGTTATATGTATCAAGATATTCATACAAATAGGTACTCGTAAATTGTTCAACATTTGCTTTGAGGTAATATTTTTCCATACTCTCATTACCATTGGCTATCTTGAAGGATATAAACGCTTTTAAACTTGGTGTTTCGTCATAAGATTCAGCTACCTTTTTTGGTATTATTGGAGGTGGTAAACTATCATGTCTTAGTGTCTGAGTAGTGGTTGCAATAGCTGGCTTTTCCGTTTTAGTTAGTGGAGCATAATCCAATACCCAACCTTTTTCATCAACGTATATATTTTTTAGTGAATCAAAATGAACTAGGGCAAATTGATAAGGAAGTTTCTTGAAAAATTCGTGATCAATTGTTTTTTTATTTTTTTTGCTAGAAATGCCCGTTTGAATGAGTTGAAAAATGAGTGAATCATCCCTATGAAAAATTGGCGCTGTATAAAAAGTAACAGACTTAAAAGTATTGGTGTTAAGGTCGTGATGATATTCATTCATCATCTGTTCCAAATTAAGATTCACCACAATAGGTTTATACAAAGAGTCATAATTCTTTAAACCGTTTCTTATACCACATAATCCGATTAAATCCTTTTTGGCAATTGGTATAATTTGCGTTCCCAATCGTTGCCCATCCTTAGGTTCTCTGTCGTCTGTAATTTTTACAAAAAGACTTTCCTTGAACTGGTTGCTAGTCAGTACAACGTAATCCTTATTTACAAAATCAAAATAAGCCGATTTTTTTAGTCTTTCTATTTTATTTCGCTTTGCAAAAGCTTTGGTGTTCTCTTTGTAAATCGTATAAAGACCATTTTTATGAGTTTCTATTTTTGTGCTCCAAGGATTATCCGTGCTAATCAATTCTATCTTTAAATTCTCGATAATTTTGCCCTTGTATAAGGGTCTAACAGCAATTAAAGCACTATTATCCCATTCACAATGTTGAACATATGCTGGAAAAGCAAAGTATAAAAGAAATAAGAAACTAATTAAGCACTTCATTGCTGGTTATCCATTTGTGTATGAGTTATTGTGTTTCTTTGAAGTGTAATAATAAAAACATCTATTAAAATTGTATGATGTATTATAATGTCACTAAATTCCGCTATTAATCATAAGGTAAGCGCAAGTAATTACATTTTGAAAATGAAATGATAGAAGTGAAATTAATTTTTGATGAAACGTTCGGTAATGATTGAATCGTTATAACGAATTTTCAGAAAGTAAATTCCATTTGCGTATGACTCTATTGGAATTTGAAGGTTCTTTTGATTCATTTTGATTCGTTCAACTAGTGTTCCATCTGCATTCACAATATCAACCTGATGTATCAGGAATTCAGCCTTCACGTTAACAAAATTCTGGACTGGATTAGGGTACGTACTCACATTAACTTCTTTCGTTTCTGATAGTGTCGCCACCTGATTCAAGCGCGTTGGAGATGCCTGATAACAGTCACTTTGAATTCGATACATTGTAAAGTAATTACTATTAGTAGAAATGATGCTTTGAGTTGCAACAGAACCGTCAAGCAGCGACAATCCCACCAATTTAATTTGACCTGCAGTGTCCAACGTTTGAAAGTAATACACAAGGCTAAGAGGGTCAATTGTTCCACCAGAATTCATGACATAATTGTCAAAATTTAGAACTGTTGGAAGTGCAGTAACAACACCGGTTTGAGGATTTATTTTACCCAAGGCTTTTACACCATTATTCATGATCAATCCATATACAGAGGTATCTGCACAACTATAGGCAAAGTTGCCAAAACTCGAACCTTCTCCCGCCACAGAAATATTGGGCTGACTATAAATTTCACCATTGTATAAGTCCAACCCCATGAATTTTCCTTCAGATTCAAAATAATACACCATTAAATATGGGTCAATAGTACATCCTGACATAGTATAACTCTGTGCCACTGAGCTTGGTGAAATTAAATTGACAAGACCACTTGTTAAATCGCACGTAGCAAGCTTTAAATCTAGATTAATAAATCCAGTAAGCGGGTCACTAATTACTTGATTATAAATTCCGTACATATTCGAATCCGCGGCGTTAAATCGGAAATTATCAAAGTTTCCGGTTGTATTTGGTAAAGTAACCATGACATCATTTACTACTGCTCCTGTTTGCAGATCAAGGGATAACCAAGAATCTTCATCTTGATAGGAGTAGGTTTGACTGTATGGATTCAAAGCGGATCCTGATGTATTCATCGTTGTGCTTAATGCCGCAGTTCCTATTGGGGTTACTTGTCCTGTTATAGGGTCTATACTGGCAAATTGAAAACTTGGAGGATTTATACTGTGATACAACCCATACATGGTATTGTCAACTTGGGAAAACAAACTGAATTGAAAGAAGACTACCACGAGAAGGACGAAATTTTTCATGAACTGAGTTTTACAATTTAACTGAATCAAGAACATTCAACATTAGATCTTGTTCTATTTTGTTGCAAGTTAGTGATTTATTTATTTACTAAATTCGATGCTTGATTGATAAAAAAAATCGAATCTCATCACTTACTTTCTATATCTGCAGGGACACGAATATCCTGACGCTCGCTTCACTCGGTCAGGATGGACGTTATTGGAGGCTTAACAAGGAAAACCGAATTGCTTCGCAACTCTTTTTTTATGCCTTTATCCTTCATTCAAACCTTCGGCTTGATTGAGTTTACGGCATAAAAAAACCTGAGCCAAATGACTCAGGTAAGCCTTGTAGAGAGGAGTATCCAATTATCGAACCTTGACGATATCTATGATATGTCAAGACAACGCATGATTTGGGAGGGGTTGGAACATGTTGAAGTTCTTGAATTTGGCTCTTTATAAGGGCGTTTCAAAGAAGTGAATTACTTTCATTT
>CAIUSK010000237.1 GCA_903901805.1 uncultured Flavobacteriales bacterium | reverse complement strand
GTTCCTTTATTGACAGTAGTAGAAATTGCAGTGTAATTTGCATATCCTCCACTACCTGTTGATGTATTGTTAATTGGATTGAATTTTACATTTGAAATCCATTCAAATTGTGTGTTGCCTCCAGTTGCGGCACAATACGCTGGGGTTGTTGTTCCGCCACCCGTTGAACCTGAACATCCTGGTGAAGTTGCCAAACTTGCGCGTGCTCCCCCTGAAACGAATAGTGCTTGCATGCGTGCTTTTTGTCCATTGGAAAACATTTGCATACACGCATCATCCACGTAGTCCATGTAATTCATAAACATTTCCGCGGAAGTCCCACATGAGTTAGCTCTCGGATGAGATGGACAAGCATAGTTTGATGTGTTGTGTACCGGCGTGTCAGAAACTAAATCACTCCCACATGTTGCATCACCCCAAATGTGACGTAAATTCAACCAATGGCCAACTTCATGCGTTGCCGTTCTTCCTTTGTTAAATGGTGCTTGAGCTGTTCCGGTAGTTCCAAAACAAGTATAACCGATTACAACACCATCCGTAGCTGCGGCTCCCCCGGGAAACTGTGCGTATCCTAAAATTCCACCACTCATATTACATACCCAAATATTCAAGTATTGATTTGTCGACCATGCATTACTTCCGCCTGAAGATGCATACTTCATTCCGTCATTGGTGGAAAAAGAAGTTTGACTCGTTTGTACACGAACGATTCCAGTTGTTGCGTTTCCACTAGGATTTCTATTTGCTAAACAAAAATTAATCTCTGCATCAGCCACTAAACTTGAAAACGTTGATGGTATTAAATTCAAATCAGTATTTAATTTTCTAAAATCCTTATTCAACACATCTAATTGAGATTGAATTTGTGCATCAGAAACATTTTGAGCTGAGGTATTGTAAACCACATGTACAACAACAGGAATTGTAATCACCGCTTTGTTTTGGCTCACTTTGCCTGAGGAAATTGCGAAATTTGTAAATTGCTCGATTTTCTCGATTCGCTCAAAAAGATGCGGGTCTTCCATCAATAGACGTTCGTGATTATCCATGGTGTGGCACGAACGCTGCTGACCAAAGGAAACCAGTGATGTCATGCTTATTAAAAAGAATAATAGATTTTTCATGAGTTATTTTTTTCTAAAAATAATCATTTTAGGTTATATGCAAGAAAACAAGAGGCTAATTAAAGAAAAAACTCTGACTACACCACGGTAATCAGATTGAAGATAAAAAAAACCTTTCGGTGAAAGTACTTTATTTATTCACTGTGAGATTTTCAGTTGCAATCACTTTATCCCCAATTAAAAATGAAATTTCATACGTTCCATTGATCAACCCATTTAAATGAAGAGATGTGGCATCCATTACTGGAATTGATGGAATAACCTGTCCGTTGTTTGAATTTATCCGAATAGATGTTATTTCGGTATCAACCCATGATAATGTAGCAAAACCTGGTTTTAATTCATCTACAATAACAGATACTTTTTTGGGATCCTTTGGGTCCTCATTGTGTGCAAAAGATACCGATGAAAAAGAAAAAAGCAATGCTATGCAAGCAATTTTAATAAAAGTTTGACTCATAATAAGTTAGTTATCCAAAATTCAATTGCGTTTACTGAACTAACTTCAAAAAGTTTCAATTTACCCAAAAATTAAAAGTCCCATTACTCGTTTGTAACAGGACTTCTACTTGGATAACTAACTAAACTAAACCTTGAAAATTGTTTTAAC
>CAIUSK010000236.1 GCA_903901805.1 uncultured Flavobacteriales bacterium | reverse complement strand
TTTCAGAAATAGGAACCAATTTTTGGAAATATTTTTTTATTTCAATCATTTCTCGTTCTCAATTTGGCTGTTTCAAGTGAGTGTTTTCTTCTAAAGCATGACGCATAACTTATTACTAACCGCCAAAGTTCAGATTTAATCAAAAATACGACATATGTACTTAACATACTCAATTGGTGATTGAAAACTAATTATTGAACCTAAAAATCAATCTTTTTACTTGAGGTATTTCAATGGAAATACTGTTTTTTGCACTCTAGTTGATGGGTGTATATTCCATTTGTAAAAGGGATTTTGGGAAATGAGGTATTCATTTTATTCTTTCCTATCTTTGAAAAAAAAAATATAACAGTATGCGTTTCATTCTCTTTTTTTTCCTTGTAACTGCATTTCAAATTAGTGCGCAAGAGCAATTATTATTTCAGGAGCCTTCATTGCCCATATTGCAACTGGCGGATTATGATAGACCTCCATCCATTTCCATGGATAGCAAAAAAGAAATGGTGCTATTCTCCTATAGAGAAACCTATAAAACACTTCAAGATTTAAATCAAGAGGAGCTCCGTTTGGGTGGTTTGCGAGTTAATCCTATTCTTAATATTTCTTCTACGCAATCCTATGTAACGAATTTAAAATTGAGATCGCTATCAGATGTAAAAGCTGAACCTGAACAAATTAAAAATTTGCCTAAAAAACCCAAAATAACCTATGTTTCTTGGTCGCCCACAGACGAATTTATCGCCTTTGTAAATATGGATGATCTTGGTTTGAGTTTATGGGTGATTGAGGTTGCCACCAAAGAATCAAAACAACTATTGGATATTCAACTAAATGCGAATATCGGTATGCCATACAACTGGGCCAAGGATGGTAAATCTTTACTAGTTAGGTCTGTTCCTGCAAATCGCGAACAGTTGATTGATAGTAAAAAGGATCTCCCAAAAGGTCCAACTGTTTCTGTAGCTGAAGGCAAAGTTTCACAAAATAGAACCTATCAAGACTTATTAAAAAATCCAAGTGATGAAAAGAACTTTGAAATTCTTGTAGCTAGTGAGCTGAAGATTGTTAAGCTTAACGGTGAAGTTAGTAACTTTTTACCGACAGATCTTTTCATCAGCACATCCTTTTCTCCTGATGGCTTATATGTTTTGGTAACAACACTACAAAGGCCTTTTTCCTACATTGTACCCTATTCTCGTTTTCCAATGTCTCAAAAAGTATATGATTTAACCGGTAAATTGGTAAAAGAGGTAAATGTTGTACCCTTAGTTGAAATTATGCCAAAAGGTTTTGCTGCTGTTAGAACGGGTAAACGAAATATGATGTGGAGAAATGATGCGCCTTCTTCTTTGGTATTTGTTGAAGCGTTGGATGGTGGTGATCCCTCTAAAGCAACTGAATACCGGGACGAACTATTTAGTTGGAGTATGCCTTTTACTGACTTTCCTCGCTCCCTAATAAAAATGAAGCAACGTTTTAGCGATATATATTTCTCGGATCACAATTTTATGATTGCCAAAGATTCCTGGTATGATACGCGAAACGAAAAAACGTACTTACTCAATTTATCAGATAATTCGTTTAAAATAATATCAGATAGAAATTACCAAGATGCGTATGGAGATCCTGGCTCGTTTCAGCAAAGTAAAGGAAAATTTGGCGCCGATGTATTGACCGTAAATAATAATAAACTCCTGTTATTTGGTGATGGTTTTACCAAGGATGGTCAATTTCCCTTTATTGACGAATTTGATTTGACAACATTAAAAACAAAACGCATATACAGAGCGAACTTTCCCGACAAAAAGATAGATTTAATTGATGTTTTTGATGAAAAAAAGGGTCAGTACTTAGTGCAATTACAAAGTAAATCAGACTATCCTAACTTTTATTTGTTGTCTGTTAAAAATAATCAAACAACGCAACTTACTTTTTCGAAAAACCCTTTTGAGTCAATTAAATCGGTAGAGAAACAAGTAATTAAATATAAGCGAAGTGATGGCGTTG
>CAIUSK010000235.1 GCA_903901805.1 uncultured Flavobacteriales bacterium | reverse complement strand
ATATATTGAGTAAAATAATTATTAACATTGAGTAAAATATATTTTTATATTGAGTAAAAAATTATATATTTGTATTTATGATTGAAAATCAAATAGATAGACCTCAAAAGAAGACGTTAAAAAGTAGAATTTTAGAGTCTCGAAAATTTATTCAAGTCATACTTGGGCCTCGTCAAGTAGGTAAAACAACGATGGTTTTGCAAGTATTGAATGAAATCGATGCGCCTAATCAGTTTGTGTCTGCAGATAATATAACAAACTCATCTTGGATTGATCAGTTGTGGGAAGCCGCAAGATTTCGAATGAAGCAACAGAATCTTGGGGAAATGATTTTAGTAATAGATGAAATTCAAAAAATACCTAATTGGAGTGAATCGGTCAAAAAATTATGGGATGAGGATACTAAAAACAAGCTTAATCTTAAAATTATTTTATTGGGTTCTTCACGATTACTTATTCAAGATGGATTATCGGAATCATTAGCTGGTCGTTTTGAAACAATTTACATGACGCATTGGTCATTTTCTGAAATGAGAGAGGCCTTTGATTTTTCACTGGAACAATATATTTATTTTGGAGCCTATCCTGGGTCTGCAACACTTATAGGTGATGAACAGCGTTGGAAAAGTTATGTTAGGGATGCATTAATAGAAACCACAATCTCAAAGGATATTTTAATGTTAACTCGTGTCGATAAGCCCGCGCTTCTCAAGCGATTGTTTGAATTAGGTTGTTTGTATTCTGGACAAATTCTCGCATTTAATAAATTATTGGGTGATTTGCAAGATGCAGGAAATACGACAACACTTTCACATTATATAGATTTGCTCTCTGATTCAGGCTTGCTTGGTAGAATTGATAAGTTTGCCGGAACAACCATGCGACAACGTGCTTCTAAGCCCAAGTTTCAGGTCTATAATACTTCATTATTAAGTGCGCAACAAGCTTTTTCATTTAAGGATGTTCAACTTGAACCAAAAATTTGGCGACGTTTTGTAGAGTCAGCTATTGGAGCGCATTTAATTAATGCAAGTGTAAGTGATGGAATCAACGTGTTTTATTGGCGAGAAAAGAATGAAGAAGTAGATTTCATTCTTGAAAAGGATAATCAACTTATCGCATTAGAAGTAAAAAGTGGAAAGAATACAAGCGCCAAAGGAATAGCAGCATTCAATAAACTATATCACCCTAAGAAATCATTACTGGTTGGTGGCGACGGATTGACCATTGAAGAGTTTTTAACAGTGTCACCAAAGGACTTATTTTGAATCCTTGAGTTATTCATAATGAAGCTCGATCAACATGAAAGAAGTTTGTTGTATTTCTCCAAAATAAGGTCTCAATAATTCGACCAAACAAAAAAGGGGACGAAATAATCATCCCCTTGTAATATCAAGAATTGCTATTGATTTTTTCTTAACCTAAAAACGGATATTTGTAATCTGTTGGTGGAACAAATGTTTCTTTGATTGTACGAGCGGATGTCCAACGCAATAAATTCATCATAGCACCTGCTTTGTCATTAGTACCAGAACCTCTTGCTCCTCCGAATGGTTGTTGACCTACTACAGCTCCTGTTGGCTTGTCATTGATGTAGAAATTACCGGCAGCATGTTCCAATTTTTTAGTTGCCAGATTAATGGCGTAGCGGTCTTGCGATAAAATAGAACCTGTTAATGCATATTCTGATGTGCTATCTAATAAATCTAAGGTTTCCTCAAATTTATCTGCTTCATAGACATAAATAGTTAATACTGGTCCAAAAATCTCTTCGCACATCGTCCTGAACTTAGGATTTGAAGTAACAACAGTTGTCGGCTCTATGAAATAACCTTTAGATTTGTCATAGTTTCCACCAGTGATAATTTCCGCATCCGATTGAGTTTTACAATAGTCAATGTATCCTGCAATTTTATCAAATGCTCTCTCATCAATAACTGCATTTACAAAATTACTCGTGTCGTCTGGAGTTCCTATTTTGAACGAATTAACTTGTTCAACATAAATTCTTTTTACTTCCGACCAACTATTACTTGGAACATAAGCGCGTGATGCCGCTGAACATTTTTGACCTTGAAATTCAAATGCACCTCTTGACATAGCTGTTGCTACTTCAGCGGGTATAGCAGATTTATGAGCGATAATAAAGTCTTTACCTCCAGTTTCTCCAACGATTCTTGGGTAAGTACGGAATTTATCTAAGTTAGTCCCTATTTCTTTCCAAAGATGTTTGAACACGGCCGTTGAACCTGTAAAATGCAGTCCTGCAAATGCTTTGTGTTGAAATACCACATCTCCTGCTACTGGCCCATCCACGGTAATCATATTTATTACTCCATCCGGAACACCTGCTGCTTTGAATAATTCCATAAGTACTTGAGCAGAATACACTTGAGTATCTGCAGGTTTCCAAACCACTACATTTCCCATCATGGCAGGTGCAGCGCACAAATTGGCAGCAATGGATGTGAAATTAAAAGGAGTAATGGCAAAAACAAATCCTTCTAATGGTCGGTATTCTAATCTGTTCCACATTCCAGGCAACGATTCAGGTTGTTCTTTGTAGATTTGAGTCATGTATTGAACATTGAATCTGAAAAAGTCGATTAATTCACAAGCCGCATCAATTTCTGCTTGAAAAACATTTTTGGATTGAGCCAACATGGTAGCAGCATTAATTTTATCTCTAAAAGGTCCTGCTAATAAATCAGCCGCCTTTAAAAAAATTGCAGCTCGATCTTCCCAAGGTAAATTTGCCCAATTTTCTTTCGCTTCTAGTGCGGCATTTATTGCTTGCTCAACATGTTTTGATTCCCCAACATTGAAATGACCAAGAACTTTTTGATGGTCATGGGGTGATGTCATTGATTTTTTGGTTGTCGTGCGAATTTCCTCTCCACCAATATACATAGGTACATCAATAGGATCTTGATGATACATTTCGTGGTATTTCGCCAAAAGTGAAGTGCGTTCAGCAGAACCTGTTGCGTAGGCTTTTACCGGTTCATTTATTGCTACCGGAACTTTAAAAAATGCGTTAGACATAAAATTGTTTTTTGACAAAGTTAACGATTTACGCGAAAGTCAATTCAACAAAGAGGCATAAGGATATCAAAAAGTATTTTATTTAAGAAATACAAGTATCTTTAATGCTCAATAACGCAACGATTCAATTAAAATTACGTCTGCCATTAGCTAGCTACTTTTTTGTAGATTGTTGAATAAATTAAATACTAAACTTATGAAAAGATTTTTACTCGGATTATCCCTTGTTTTTAGCTCCTTTGCCCAATCACAATGTGCTGCAACTGTAAATGTTGTTAACGCATCAGACTCATCTACTTGTGATGGAAGCATTACCGTAATTCCTATTGGTGGAACGGGACCATACACATACACTTGGAGTTGTGGGAATGCATTGCCAACTAATTCAAATACTTTAGGTAATTTGTGCCCTGGAGTTTGTATGGTAACAGTTTCAGACCAAAACGGATGTACAGCAACCGTAACAGGAATTGTTGGTGTTACATCAAACCCATGTGCTTCTTTGTATGCTAACATAACCACTAGTTCCAGCAGTGGACCAACTGTTTGTGACGGTTACATTTCCTTATCAGGAAATGGAGGTAATGCACCATATTCTTATTCAATTTCAGGAAATGGCATGACTTTGTCCGGTGGACCGATGTTTGCAAATCTTTGCGCTGGAAATTATTCTTGTCAAGTAACAGATGCAAACGGATGTGTTTTCAATTCCACGGCTTCTGTAACAGCCAACAACTTCCCTTGTGCTAGTTTAACCATGGGAATCACCAATGTAACCAATGTATCATCCCCAGCAATGTGTGATGGTGCGGCAACTGCTGTTGTTTCAGGTGGAACAGCTCCTTATACGTATTTATGGAATAATGGTGTAACTACTCCAACTTATAACAACTTCTGTTTAGGAAATTACTCTGTGTGTATTACAGATGCGAATGGTTGTCAACAATGTGATTCAGTATTCATTTCGGATACAACAAGCAATGTGAACTGTAATGGATTTTCCGCAAGTGTATCCATCAACAACGAAACACTAGCTGGTGCATGTGATGGATCGATTACTCCAAGTGTCACTGGTGGAACAGTGCCCTACATGTATCTTTGGTCTAATGGCTCTATAACAGATACTCAGCTCAATCTATGTGAAGCTTTATACTCTGTAACAGTTATGGATGCAAATGGCTGTACTGTAACCGTAAATGGCTATGTAGGTGGGCCAAGCGGCAATGTTGGAGATACGATTGTATTAAATGGAAACATTAGTATTGATTCAACCGTGATTGGAACTATCTCAGGATCTTGGATTGATAACTGTAATTTTGATTTCAATACAATTACAAATGCTTACATCACATCATACTTGGATATGGGTGATTCAACAATTGTAGATTGGACACTAGAGTTTAATGATGGGTCAACGACCATTGTATATGCCACATATTCATTCTCAGCAGGTAATGCAGGAACCTACAATGTTATTTTACAACTTTATTGTGGTTTGCGTTCAAACCCACAATGGTTAATTGCCTATGATCAAATGTACTATGAATATGTAGGGTTGAATACGATTGAAGATAACACAATTCATGTTTATCCAAATCCAGCAAGCACTAGCATCACAATAAGCGGACTACAAGCTTCAGATGTTTACGAAATTCAAGATGGATTCGGACGGATCGTTCGAACAGCTTCAACCCAAGATTCATTTGATATTTCTCAATTAAGCAATGGAATATATTCTTTGGTTATTCGAAATGAAAATCGATTGAAGACACTTCGATTCATAAAACAATAAAAACGAATTTTAATAAAAAATGAAAGGCAGGTAATTCCTGCCTTTTTTTGTGTTAAAAGGAAAACTCATTCACGCCCGTCACTTAACTTTGCTTTCAATTAACCAAATTAATTATCAATGATATTTTATTATTGAAGAGGAACTTTTTATCATTCTATTTATTCGTTAATCCAAGATAACAAGCAATAAAAAAGGCCACTCGTTAGAGTAGCCTTTAAATATATATTCACTTGAATTTATTTCATGTGACGACCGTAACGGTTTTTGAACTTATCAATACGTCCTGCAGTATCCACAAATTGTTGAACACCTGTAAAGAACGGATGAGATTTGTAAGAAATATCTAATTTAACAAGTGGATATTCAGTTCCATCTTCCCAAACAATAGTATCTTTTGTTTGAGTACAAGAAGGACAAATAAATGAATATTCGTTTGACATATCTTTAAAAACTACTAGTCTATAATCGTCTGGATGGATATCTTTTTTCATAATCGTCTGTTTTAATCCCAAAATGGAGTGCAAATTTACAAGAATAATTTTAATTTAAAAGCATTTTGTTCAAAAAAAGAGAGCTCCAGTTTAAAATAATCTCAATTGTCCTTTTTTGAACATAAAAAAGAGGAACACAAGGCTCCTCTTTTCATAATTAAAATCATTTATTTTGATTAATAACGATAATGCTCGGATTTAAATGGTCCTTCTACATTTACGCCAATATAATCTGCTTGATCATCAGATAATCGCTCTAATTCAACACCAATTTTGGCTAAGTGTAAACGCGCTACCTTTTCATCTAAATGTTTTGGAAGCATATACACATCATTTCCATAATTAGCAGAATTCTGCCATAATTCTAATTGAGCCAATGTTTGGTTGGTAAAAGAATTCGACATAACGAAAGATGGATGTCCAGTTGCACAACCTAAATTCACCAATCGACCCTCAGCTAAAATGATGATTTCGTTTCCATTTACATTGTAAATATCCACTTGCGGTTTTACCGTATATTTTGTTGAACCAAAATTATTATTTAACCAAGACATATCAATTTCATTGTCAAAATGTCCAATATTACAAACGATCACCTTGTCTTTCATTTTTTCGAAATGACGACCAACAACGATGTTTTTATTACCTGTTGTCGTAACGATGATATCACCTAAATGAACAACAGAATCCAATCGTTTCACTTCAAAACCATCCATCGCAGCTTGAAGCGCACAAATTGGATCAATTTCAGTAACAATTACACGAGAACCTGCACCTTGTAATGAAGCAGCAGAGCCTTTTCCGACATCACCGTATCCACAAACAACAGCAACTTTACCTGCCATCATAACATCCGTAGCACGACGAATTGAATCTACTAATGACTCTTTACATCCATATTTGTTATCAAATTTAGATTTAGTAACAGAATCATTAACGTTGATTGCTGGCATAACTAATGTACCATTTTTCATACGCTCGTATAATCTATGAACTCCTGTTGTAGTTTCTTCAGATAATCCTTTGATTGCTTCCGTCAATTCAGGATAGCGATCAAAAACCATATTGGTTAAATCACCTCCATCATCCAAAATCATATTCAATGGCTCACCATCTTTAAAAGCAAATAATGTTTGCTCAATACACCAATCAAATTCTTCTTCATTCATACCTTTCCATGCATAAACAGGAATTCCAGCAGCAGCAATAGCCGCAGCAGCATGATCTTGAGTGGAGAAAATATTACAAGAAGACCAAGATACTTCTGCTCCAAGTTCAACCAATGTTTCAATTAGAACAGCTGTTTGAATAGTCATGTGTAAACAACCCGCAATACGCGCACCAGCCAATGGTTTTTCTTTCCCATATTCATCTCTCAAGGCCATTAAACCAGGCATTTCTGCTTCAGCTAATTTCATTTCTTTTCTCCCCCAATCAGCTAAACTGATATCTTTTACTTTGTAGGTAAGTTTTTCTGTTGTATTCATTATTTATAAAGTTTCATAAAATTTTACACAAAATTACAAAACTCCATCGAGAGTTGAAAATAATAGACTGAAACTCATTGAAATATTACTATCTTTGCAGCCGAATTACCGAAATAAATACTAAAAATGGCAACAAACAGAACTTTTACAATGCTTAAACCGGATGCAATTGAAAACGGTTACACAGGCAAAATTATCGATATGATTATCGCTGCAGGTTTCACAATCAAAGCGATGAAATACACACAATTAACAACTGAGCAAGCGCAAAAGTTTTATGAAGTGCATGCAGAAAGACCATTTTATGGTGAATTAGTGGATTACATGACATCAGGTCCAATTGTTGCCGCAATTTTAGAAAAAGATAACGCAGTTGCTGATTTTAGAGCATTGATCGGAGCTACTGATCCAGCTGATGCTGCTGAAGGTACGATCCGTAAATATTACGCAGAAAGTAAAGGACGTAATGCAGTTCATGGTTCAGATTCTGACGAAAATGCTGAAATTGAAGGTAAATTTCATTTCGCTGCAAACGAAATATTTTAATAGTAAACTTTTTATACCTCTAAAGACTGCCATGTGCAGTCTTTTTTGTTTATTCGTAGAATGCATGAGTGAAATCATTTTACGATTACATCTGACCACAAATAAAAACAATTTTCAGAGATGAAACATTTGGAATCCATTGAAAAACGAAGAACCTTTGGGATAATTTCTCACCCGGATGCTGGTAAAACCACATTAACAGAGAAATTATTACTTTTTGGTGGAGCGATTCAAACTGCCGGTGCGGTAAAAAACAACAAAATCAAAAAAACGGCTACCTCCGATTTCATGGAAATTGAAAAACAGCGCGGAATCTCTGTTGCTACATCCGTAATGGCTTTTGGTTACAATGGAAAACAAATTAATATCCTTGATACCCCTGGTCACAAAGATTTTGCTGAAGATACTTTCCGCACCCTTACCGCAGTTGATAGCGTTATTCTTGTAATTGATTGTGCGAATGGGGTGGAGGAACAAACTAAAAAATTAATGGAAGTTTGTCGCATGCGTAAAACTCCCGTAATAATTTTCATCAATAAAATGGACCGCGATGGAAAAGATCCGTTCGAATTATTGGATGAACTCGAAAAAACGTTGGACATCAAAGTGCGACCGCTTACATGGCCCATAGGAATGGGAGATAGATTTCAAGGCGTTTATAATATCTATCAAAAAGGACTAAATCTTTTTGCAGCAAATAAGACTAAAATTTCCAATGAGATAATTTCAATTTCAGACCTAAATGACCCGGCATTAAATGAGCTTGTTGGTGATATACCGGCTTCGGAATTACGCGAAGAATTGGAAATGATCGAAGCAGTATATGATGCTTTTAATCGTGAAAATTATTTGGCTGGGGATGTTGCTCCCGTATTTTTCGGTTCAGCGGTAAACAATTTTGGTGTCAAAGAATTATTGGATACTTTTTGCGAAATTTCGCCTTCACCACGCGGGCGTGAAACAGATAAACGAAAGGTGGAGCCAACGGATGATAATTTCAGCGGGTTTGTCTTTAAAATACACGCCAATCTTGATCCTAAACATCGAGACAGAATTGCATTTTTGCGCGTTGTTTCTGGTAAATTTGAACGAAACACTTTTTACCAACATGTTCGTTTAGATAAAAAAATGAAATTTGCCAATCCAACCTCCTTCATGGCT
>CAIUSK010000234.1 GCA_903901805.1 uncultured Flavobacteriales bacterium | reverse complement strand
TCAGCTCATACAGTCGTTTCTAGACATCTTTAGACCCAAAAGAAATAAGAAAGTTAAAACGAAACGAAATAAAAGACAAATTAAAGTTTCTGATGCTAAAGAAAACAAAGATGAGCCAATTGAAAAAATCCCAGTGGATAAACAAATAAAAGGTGATATTAAATTTTAATCTTATTATGATCAGTAAATCAAGAAGAAGCGTAACCCTCCTCGTACTTTTCATTTTTTTTTCATTTCCAAGCCCTTTAATTAGTCAAAAACCTTATTTTTTAGGGAGTGCGGCTGGATTAAACTCAAATAGTTTTGGAATAAGCTTCAATTACAAGCAACATTTGAATACTAAATTTTTCGTAGAAGGAGCATTCAGTTTACCCATGTTAACAGGATATGAAACCATAAATTATATTGATCCAGCTGTACCATTTTATCCATCAACAAAAATTCATTATCTGTGGTCGTATTCTGCACTGGGTTTTAATATTGGATATAATTTTTTTGATTACAAAATTCAAAAAAGTAATCTAGGTATAGCCCTTGGAGGCGCTAGAGTTTTTAGTGATAAGTTAAATAGCTTCAATTTAATTGGTGCGTCGGTAAATTATTCCTATCTACTGAGTAATCTATGGAATTTTGAAGTAAATGCAGGATTAAATTTTCTATATGATTTTGAAGGTACCTATCCAGTACCCCTTTTAAGTATTAAATATTCGAAACTTTTCGGTTTACCCGATTTAGCCCAATCATCAAACCCAGGAAACCCTTTTATTACATACGAATTGCCTGACTTTAGAACGGTTACCTATATTTCCGCAGGCTTAAGTGGTAGCCTTTTAGAAATTGGACTTCAACAATATTTAAATAGATACTCCTCCTTAGAACTTGGAATTGGATTTTTTGCTGCTGGTGCTAACACAAAATTTTATCCATTAAATGGATATGATGGAATACTTGATCCTTTTGTTGGTTTTACAGCAGGAATTAATTGGTTGGATGGAGGAATACCATATTATTATATTCCCTTTGGATTAGAGTTCAAACCATTTTTCAATGGATATGAAACGGGATTAAGAATTTCTATTGATTCCGGCCCCTTGTATTTTGATGACTGGACACCTGGCATAAATTTAAGATTGGGGTATGCCTTTAATGACAAATACAATTGAAAATTTCCATTTTTAGACCTTAAGGAATTTATTTCCTTATAAATAAACAATTTCTTGATTTATTTCGATTCCAATATTTACTTTTGAGAACCAAAGCTTAATTCTATGAAAAAAGTAATGATTGCTAATCGAGGAGAAATTGCGAGGAGAGTTATTAAAACCCTTCGTAAAATGAATATATCAACAGTTGCAGTTTATTCTGACGCTGATGCAGATGCCCCACACGTAAAGGAAGCAGATGAAGCCGTCTATTTGGGCGCAAGTCCCTCCTCTGAAAGTTACTTAAATCAAGACAAAATTTTAGATTATTGCAAAAAACTTAGTGTGGATGGAATTCATCCGGGATATGGTTTTTTATCTGAAAATGCTGGTTTTGCCCGAAAAGTAAAAGCAGCGGGAATAAAGTTAATCGGGCCTTCCCCAGAATCAATGGAAGTTATGGGGGATAAATTGAGCGCGAAACAAGCGGTGAAAGAGTTTGGTGTTCCTTTAGTTCCAGGAGTTGACCATGCAATCACAGATATTGAGGAGGCGAAAAAAATCGCTGAAAAAGTAGGATATCCAATTTTGATTAAAGCTTCTGCCGGTGGAGGTGGAAAAGGCATGCGGTTGGTACAGCACTCAGATGAATTTGAAGAACAAATGAACCTTGCCCAAAGTGAAGCACGAAATTCATTTGGAGATGATGCCGTTTTTATAGAAAAATTTGTTTCCAAACCGCGACACATTGAGATTCAGGTGTTTGCTGACCAACAGGGAAATACTGTTTATATTTTTGAACGTGAATGTTCTATCCAACGCCGTCATCAGAAAGTGGTTGAAGAAGCACCTAGCGCAATCGTTAGTCCCGAACTGCGTCAACGAATGGGAGAAGCTGCCGTAGCTGTATGTAAAGCATGTAATTACGAAGGAGCAGGAACCGTTGAGTTTTTATTGGATGCCAATTTAGATTTCTTTTTCTTGGAAATGAATACCCGTCTTCAAGTGGAGCATCCTGTGACGGAAGAAATTTCGGGATTAGATTTGGTCGAATGGCAAGTACGGGTAGCTAGGGGTGAACGACTTCCAAAACTACAACACGAACTTGAAATCAATGGTCATGCAATTGAAATTCGGGTGTATGCTGAGGATACACTAAATGGCTTTACACCTGATATTGGTACATTGAATCGTTATCGGTTGCCCTCTGGAGAGGGGATTCGAGTAGATGGCGCATTTGAGGAAGGTATGGAAATTCCTATTTACTACGATCCAATGATAGCCAAATTAGTGGTTTGGGGAAAAGATAGAGAGGAAGCTATCAATAAATGCATCACTGCCATTGACAATTACGAAATTTCAGGATTGAAAACAACATTAGATTTTGGTAAATATGTAT
>CAIUSK010000233.1 GCA_903901805.1 uncultured Flavobacteriales bacterium | reverse complement strand
GGTTCCCAAGCACCGGAATTAACACCTTTAACTGTTAACGGTTTTTCACTATTAAATTCGTTACTTGAATATTCAGTAATAAAAATATCACCTAGACCCGAGCTATCTTTATACAAGTAAATTTTTCGTTCATCCAGACTTATTGAAACACTCGCTTCATTAAGTTGAGGCTTAGATAAATCAAGCTTTTTAGGATTACTCCATTGTTGAGCATCATCTAGCTTCATTACATAAATATCTTCTGTGTAATTGTTAAACATAGGGTCTCTGAACGACTCAGATTCGCCATTCTCCCATTTTCTTCTCGAAGTTAAATGTAAAGACTTACCATCTAATGAAATTTGTGATGAATAGTCGCCATAACGTGTGTTTACCTTATCTCCAAGGTTTTTAACTTTGATATTTCCTGGCGAAGCCACTAACGTTTTTGCTACATTACATTGTTTAATACGCAAAGCTGCTTCTGCAATCAACTCAGATTGTTTGGCTGTTTTTTCTATGAACAACGAATATTGTTCAATTGCTTTGTCATATTCTTCATTTAAATGATATGCACGACCTAAATGATAGAAAACATCAATTGGAGCTGCTTTTTCACCTGCTGAATACATGTCATAATTTTTGATTGTATTTCCGGTTGCTTTCGTTAAATAATTAATTGCACGTTCAAATTCTGTATGCATTTCCAATAAAATGAACCCTTTACGATAGTTGTAATTGGCGCTTTCAGGATTAATTTCCAAAAGTCTGTTTGTCACGACATCCGCGTAATAAAAGAAGTTCTCTTGAAGCATGCGTGAGCAATGCACCACCAGTTTTTGTTCATTGGATTCTTGAATTGCTTCATTCAATTCTTCCGTGGTCATTTGCGCTTTAGCTGTTGAAAAGCTAATAGCAAAACCTAGTAATAGTAATAAACGATTGATTTTCATGGTCTAAAGATAAGTTAGATTTCTTTATTAATATCAAATTGCTCCAAATAATCTGCAACACGACGTACAAATTGACCTCCTAACGCACCATCAACAACGCGATGATCGTATGAATGCGACAAAAACATTTTCTGACGAATACCTATAAAATCTCCTTCAGGTGTTTCAATAACGGCAGGTACTTTTCGAATAGCACCTAAAGCCAATATGGCAACTTGAGGTTGATTAATAATGGGCGTTCCCATAACATTTCCAAATGTACCAACATTAGTTACCGTATAGGTTCCTCCCTGAATGTCTTCTGGTTTTAACTTGTTATCACGCGCATTATTTGCCAATTGGTTCACTTGTTTTGTAATACCTACCAAATTCAATTGATCAGCATTCTTTATGACAGGAACAATTAAATTTCCGCTAGGAAGAGCTGTCGCCATTCCAATATTGATATCTTTTCGTTTGATTATAGTTGTTCCACTTACGGAAACATTAATCATTGGAAAATCTTTGATTGCTTTTACAATAGCTTCAATGAAAATAGGAGTAAAAGTCAAATTATGTCCTTCTCGTTTTTTGAACGAGTCTTTTACTTTGTTTCTCCAGTTCACAATATTCGTAACGTCTGCTTCTACATAAGAAGTAACGTGAGGCGAAACATGCATGGACATAACCATATGATCAGCAATCAGCTTGCGCATGCGATCCATTTCAATGATTTCATCCCCTGGATTAGGCAGTACAATTGGCTCTTTGATGTTTGACAAGAAACCAGAACCATTGTTAGCAGTGGGAGTTGCAGTTGCTGCGGGAGCGTTTGTTATAACTGGTTTTGGACTTTCGGCAGCCACATTACCACGAACTGAAAGGTATGAAATGATATCATTTTTGGTCACTCTACCATCTTTTCCTGTTCCGGTTAATGCATCGAGTTCTGCTAATCCAATATTTTCTTTTGCTGCAATGCTTTTTACTAGAGGAGAGTAAAATTTATCGGAATCGACAGATACACTATTTTCAGTTCCATTTGTTTGTGCTGGAACAACCGCAGGTGTTTCTACCTGTACTTCTGTTTTTTGCGTTGCATCTACTGATGCGGTTGATCCACCTTCCGTAGAAATGATGGCGATAACATCTCCAACTTGAGCAACTTGATCTTTTTCAAAGAATCGTTTAACTAATATTCCTGCCGCTTCAGAAGGTAATTCATTATCCACTTTATCTGTTGCGACTTCAACCAATGGCTCGTCCATGGCAACAGAATCACCAATGTTTTTTATCCAATTTGTTATCGTTGCTTCAGTTACGCTTTCTCCCATTTTAGGAAGACGTATTTCGATTTCTGCCATATTGCTATATCTACGTTAGTAATTAACGCGCCAAATATAATGAATTATAGTGATTCAAGAAAAATAAACCAATAAATAAGTAACTATAAATCTAACTTAAATAGATTTTGAAAAATAATTTTAATGTCTATCAGCGGAGAATAATCTCTAGCATATAAGACATTGAGTTTGTCTGAAGGGAACGATTTATGACTAGCCAACCAATTTTGGACGGGTAAAACACCTTTTTTGAGGTTGGGCAAAACAAATTGTGCCGTTTCATCTGCTTGATCTAACTGGTAACCCACAAAAGATTTTTTTGAAAGTAAAACAGCCAGTAAGTTCTGAAGAAATTTGGGTTTATGTCTGTAGAACCATATGAACAATGGGCTAAGAAATAACAATATGGAAGAAAAAAGCACATCTACAATTCGTTTTAGTCTTTTGTTTTCGGATTTGGATATGGAATTTAAATTGAGCACATACAAATCACCCGCGCTTTCAATGGAGTTGCTTCCAATAAGAAACGTAGTATCTGGCTGCGCAATTTTGAATTCAACTTTGTCTGAATTTAATTGTGACATCCAATAGATTATTTTATTTGCTGTTGTATTTTTTGCGCAAAAAATAAACTCATCAATTTTTACAATATGAGCAATTTGATCTAATTGGTCCAATGTTCCAATGGTGTTTTCTTCTCGTGTTTGTGTGGGGCTTATGCGGTGCACTTTTACTTTATCAAAGCCGCTGAGGTTTAAAATTTCTTTTACCCGCTCAAATTCTGTACTGTCTCCAATTATTGCAAAAGTTTTATCTCTTTTTATCAAACCTAGCTTACCAAAAAGAGCCAGTGAAATAAACATGCGTGAAACAACAAGATATAGAAAAGTCCAACAAGCACCAATTAATATATATAAGCGCGAAAACTGCCAATCTTTGGGCAGCAAGGCATAAATAACCAAAATAAGAACTGTCCCAAAGAGAATGGATTTTGCTAAACCGATCAATCTTCTGTCTTTATCGTAGAGTCCAAAAATCCAAGAAAAAAACAACCAGCTCAATGCGTACAAGGGAAGGGAGGTCCAAATAACCTCTTTCGGAAAATGAACATCAGCCATTTTCCATTGATGAGTCAGTAAAAAAAGCCCACTCAAAATCAATAAAAAATCAACGACCGGCTGAAAAACGGATGTTACGATACGTTTAAAAATAGATAATCCAGCACGGAAATAAATGGCTAAATTGATTAAAAAAGAAAAGGACTTTGCATTTGTTTTGGAAAAATGTTTTTCGGCAAAAATGACCATGGCCCGGTAAAAAACAAAAACATAATTGACAGAACTTTTTTTAGTGCTTTCGCCTTTGTAGTGTATAATGGTAGTATCTGAACAATAGTAGTTTTTCCATCCACCCAACTGAATGCGATAAGAAAGATCTATGTCTTCACCGTACATAAAAAATGTTTCGTCGAGCATTCCCACTTGTTCAATTGCTTTTGCCCGCATCAACATAAAAGCTCCACTCAAAATGGCTATTTCATGATTCTTAAACTCGTCTAAATATCCTAGGTGGTATTGATTAAATTTTGGAGATTTTTTAAAGATTCGAGACAAGCCAAAAATTTTGTAAAAAGCAACCGTTGGAGTAGGTAATCCACGTTTTGATTCAGGTAAAAAGCGCCCTTTCCCATCCACCATTCGCACACCTAAACCTCCTGCATCGGAATGATTTTCCATGAAATCAATTACTTTTGAGAAAGTTCCCTCCTCCACGACAGTGTCTGGATTTAATAAAAGCAGATATTTTGAATCGGATAGTGAAATTGCCTGATTGTTTGCTTTCGAAAATCCAACATTTTTTTTATTGGCAATACACTTTACTTCAGGAAATTTCTCCTGAACCATTTCGATTGAATTATCCAACGAGTTATTATCAACCACAAAAACTTCTGCGTCAATACCATTTAATGCTTTGTAAACAGAATTCAAACATTGCTCCAAGAAAAATTCAACATTGTAGTTAACAATGATTACGGATAGGGTATGTTTATAGCTGTCTTTCACTAGTCTGAAACGGCAATACAAGAAATTTCTATGGGAACATCCAATGGTAATTTTGAAACTTGAACGGTTTCTCGTGCCGGCGGATTTTCTGAAAAATAGGAAGCATAGATCCCATTTACTGCTGAAAAATCATCCATGTTTTTCAAGAAAATACAGCACTTCACAATGTGATGCATTGTTAATCCTGCCTCCTCAACCAATGATTTAATATTAGTCAAAACACGGTGTGTTGCATTTTCAATAGTATCAACAACCAATTCTCCATTCATTGGGTTGAGTGGAATCTGCCCACTCACATACAGCGTATCCTTACTTAAAATTGCCTGACTATATGGGCCAATTGGTGCAGGAGCACCGGGTATTTGTATGATTTTTTTCATTCTGTCCTCGTTAACGTTATTTGCAACATTAAATTGCTGTATTTTTGTACAAAGTAACACATTTCCTATTAACTGTGAAGATTTTACTGGTTGATTTTTATGATTCCTTTACCTATAATTTGGCTCATTACTTGGAGCCAATGTGTCAAACGGTGGATGTGGTTCGGGATAATTTAGTGAATCTAGAAAGCATTGCTCAATACGATAAAATTGTTCTTTCTCCTGGCCCGGGATTACCGGAGGAAACAATGCATATGCATCCCATTTTAAATCGGTTTACAGGTAAAATTCCAATTTTGGGGATTTGTTTAGGTATGCAAGGCATTGCCCAACATATTGGCGGTAAATTGAGTCCAAAAAAAACCATTTTACACGGGAAACCAGTTGAATTGACCGTAAAAAATCACAATTTATTGTTTCACCAAATTCCTTCAAATTTTTCAGTAGGTCTTTACCACAGCTGGGAGGTCAAACTAGGTGATGAGCACAGTAAATTTATTACTTCTTTAGACGAGTTCAATGTGATAATGTCTATCGAAATACCTGAAAAAAAACTCTATGGTGTTCAGTTTCATCCGGAGTCAATTTTAACAGAAAATGGTAAGCGTTTACTTCAGAATTTTATAGAACAAGGTTAATAAACAAAAGGTACTTTACTGAGCTGATTATTGTGTTTTATTTGAATCATATAATTTCCGCGTTTTAGTGAGCTAAAGTCAATTGTTTCGGCGTCGGTTTTGATTGTTTTAGAGAGTATTACCGAACCTTTTGGATCCAAAATCTCTATTGACACATCACCTAATCGATTGCCGTTTTTTGTTAATTGAATGGATTTGTTTTTTGTTGGCATCACGGTAACAAATCCTGCTTCTTTTTTTAAGCTTTTACGCTGGAACATATGATTTTTTCTGTTTTTTACCTCCGTTTTTTTAATAGGATTAAAGACCCTGATTTCATCTGTACCGAAATAAACATTCGGTTTACTTTTCAGGGAAATACTGTCGGTAGGGTTTTTCCAAACACGAATGTAATCCACCTCAAATGAATTTGGCAGAACCGTTTTTTTATTAATGCCCGGTTTAAACGGCCCATTATCAATTCCAAAAGAAAGGTTGGTAATTAAATGCATGGATGTTTTAAAATCGCCCAAGTACTCTGCAACAGCATCACCGTTGACATAAAAAGTTACACGACCGGGTTCCCACAATCCGGAATAAATTACCCATTCATCCACTAATTTAGTATTGAATTTGAGCCATGCGCCCCAACTTTTTTTAAGCGGAAGACCTT
>CAIUSK010000232.1 GCA_903901805.1 uncultured Flavobacteriales bacterium | reverse complement strand
CTTTAAATCATCCGCAATTTTTCTTGGATTAATCATAATCGCCGTGTAGAAATAGGTGAAAACAATTATCAAAAGTGCAAGTAGTAAATTGTAACTTACACCATAAATGTCTCCAAGAGCACGTTGAATAAAGTTTCCTTCTGAGGCAACCATACTTGAGAATGCCATCATTGGTATCGTCATTATTGCTTGCGCAAAAATAATTGGCATAACTCCACTTGCATTCACTTTTATAGGCAGGTAGTTTCTAGCACCTTGTTCTTCTACCGCTCTAGCTCCAACAATTCTTTTGGCCGTATTGAGAGGAATTTTTCTGACCCCTTGAACAATCAAAATGGTTAACAACACAACTAACATGAATGCAATTATTTCAAGTACGATCATAATTAGATTTGACTTATTCATTCCAATTTCAGCGATGAAAGACTCTGGTAAACGTGATAATATTCCAACTGTTATAAGCAGAGAAATACCATTACCTATTCCTTTTTCAGTTATGCGCTCACCCAACCATACCGCAAACATTGAACCAGCAACCAAAACTAAAATTGTTTGAGTCCACCAGAATGTAGAGGCATCAGCAGGCATAGCACCTTTATTTTGAACGTACAACGTTAAATAACTTGGAGCTTGAAGAGCACAAATTATAATTGTCAGTATTCTAGTATAATTGTTGATTTGTTTACGACCGGATTCACCTTCATTTTGCATTTTCTGTACAGCCGGTATTGCCATCCCCAACAACTGCATAATAATGGATGCGCTAATGTAAGGCATAATACCTAAAGCCATTACAGAAGCATTACTAAAACCACCTCCAGAAAATAGAGATAATAAAGTTTCAAGAGCATTCTGATCACCTTTAGCTTGTGCGGCAGACAAAGCTGTATAATCAACACCAGGAATAATAATAAAGGACCCTACTCTATAAACTAGAATCAGACCTAAAGTAAGAAGTATTCTCTTCCTTAGTTCTTCAACTTTCCAGATATTCTTAAGATTTTCAACTAACTTTTTCATTTTATAAAAAGGGCTCTAAATAATTATACCTCAGTACAAGTTCCACCTTGCGCTTCAATTGCTGCTTTTGCTGTTGCAGAAAACTTGTGGGCTGTGATATTAACTTTTGCAGTTAATTCACCTTTACCTAGTATTTTAATTAAATCGTTTCGCGAAATAATTCCGTTTTCTTTTAACACATCGAAATTAAATTCAGAAAGATTTTTATTTTCAAACAAGTATTGTATCGTAGAAAGATTAACACCTTTATATTCAACACGATTAATGTTTTTGAAACCAAATTTCGGAACGCGACGTTGTAAAGGCATTTGACCACCTTCAAAACCTATCTTCGTTTTATAACCGGAACGAGACTTAGCACCTTTGTGACCTCGTGTTGAAGTACCTCCATGTCCAGAACCTTGTCCTCTACCTATTCTTTTATCTTTTTTTACTGCGCCTTCGGCAGGCTTTAAATTATGTAAGTTCATTATCTATAAATTATTCAGATATTACTTGTAACAAATGATTCACTTTACGAACCATTCCTAAGATTTGAGGAGTTGCCTCTTTCTCTATAACTTGATTCAGTTTCCTAAAACCAAGCGCTTTAATCGTAGCTTTTTGAACAGCTGGACTTTTAATAGTACTCCTAACTTGTTTGATTTTTATCGTTGCCATAACTGTTTATTAACCATTAAATACTTTATCGACCGTAATACCTCGCTGACGTGCCACAGAAGAAACGTCTCTCATATGAGCCAAAGCATCAATAGTAGCTTTAACAACATTATGTGGGTTAGAAGAACCTTGAGATTTAGCCAAGACATTGTGAATACCAACGCTTTCCAATACAGCACGCATCGCGCCTCCGGCAATTACACCTGTACCTTCAGTAGCAGGTTTAAGTAGGATGTTTGCACCACCGTATTTTCCTTTTTGAGCATGAGGAACTGTACCACGATAAATAGGAACTTTAATCAAATTCTTCTTCGCATCATCTATACCTTTAGTGATAGCCTCCGTAACTTCTTTTGCTTTACCTAAACCATGACCAACAACTCCATTTTCATCCCCAACTACAACTATAGCTGAAAAACTAAACGTTCTACCACCTTTTGTAACTTTGGTAACACGATTCACAGCCACTAATTTATCTTTTAACTCGATATCGGCTGATTTTACTTTATTCATATTTTGCATTGACATATTCGCTTAAAATTTAAGACCACCTTCCCTTGCCGAATTAGCTAATGCTTTCACTCTTCCGTGGTACAAATAACCATTTCTATCAAACACAACAACTTCAACACCTGCAGCTTTTGCCTTTTCAGCTACTAACTTCCCAACAACTGTTGCTTGTGCAACTTTATTACCTTTTTCAATATCTTTATTCTTGTAAGATGTCGCAGAAGCCAAGGTAGTTCCAGTTAAATCATCAATTAACTGTGCATAAATTTGTTTATTACTTCTAAATACAGTCAAACGAGGTAATTTAGCAGTACCGAATACTTTTTTACGAATTCTTCGTTTGATTTTTAGTCTTCTATTTAATTTATCTAGTGCCATAGTCTCTATTATTTTTTACCAGCAGACTTACCTGCTTTTCTTCTTAATTCTTCACCAACAAACTTGATACCCTTTCCTTTGTATGGTTCAGGTTTTCTAAATGATCTAATTTTAGCAGCAACTTGTCCTACCAATTGTTTATCAAAAGATTCAATGGAAACAACAGGAGCTTTACCTTTTTCCGTAACTGTGGTAATCTTAACATCAATAGGAACTTCAAGAATTATAGCATGCGAATAACCCAATGCTAATTCAAGTTGTTGACCAACTGCATTTGCACGGTAACCTACACCTACTACTTCCAATTCTTTCTTAAAACCTTCTGACACGCCTATAATCATATTTTGCGTAAGCGCTCTATAAAGACCATGTTTTGATCTAAACTCTGGTATCTCAGATGTTCTTTTAAAAGTAATAACATCACCTTCGATGCTTACTTCAATAGAAGGGTCAATTTCTTGTCTTAACTCTCCTTTTGATCCTTTAACTGTAATAAAATTATCATTGAATTTTACTTCAACACCTTTTGGAACAACTATTGGATTTTTTCCTATTCTTGACATTTCTCTATATATTAATAAACGTAGCAAAGAACTTCACCACCAACATTTAACTTTCGCGCTTCTTTATCAGTAATAACACCTTTCGAAGTTGACATAATAGCAACACCCAAACCATTCAATACACGAGGAAGATTATCTGTACCCGTATATTTCCGAAGTCCTGGACGAGAAATCCGATCAATTCTTGTTATGGCAGGAACACGTGTTGTGGTGTTATATTTCAAAGCAATCTTAATAATGCCTTGTTTTTCATCTTCTTCAACTTTATAATTCGCTATGAAACCTTGATCGAACAAAATTTCAGTCATAGACTTTTTCAGGTTGGACGCAGGGATTTGAACCATTTTCAAACCAGCGCTACTTGCATTACGAATTCTAGTTAAATAATCTGCAATTGGATCTGTGTTCATTTTTCTTTATTCTAAATTCTATTAATCTTACTAATTACCAGCTTGCTTTTTTAACTCCTGGTATTTTACCTGCTAAAGCCATTTCTCTAAAAGTAACCCTTGAGATACCAAAGTTTCTCATGTAACCTCTTGGTCTTCCAGTTAAACCACAACGGTTGTGCAGTCTTATTTTAGCTGAGTTTGCCGGTAACTTTTGTAAAGCCATCATAGCATCCCATTTAGCAACTTGAACTTCTTCAGAAGGATCCGTTGACTTTAAGACTTTAGTCAAAACATCTCTCTTTTTAGCATAACGTGCTACAAGCTTTTCTCTTTTACGCTCTCGCGCTTTCATTGATTCTTTAGCCATTTCTTATTTCGTTTTAAAAGGGAAACCAAACGCATCTAACAAAGCTTTTGCTTCTTCATCGCTATCTGCTGATGTAACAAAAGTAATATCCATACCTAAAATCTTACTTACTTTATCGATATCGATTTCAGGAAATATAATATGTTCAGTTACTCCCATGTTGTAATTACCTCTACCGTCAAATCCTTTAGGACTAACACCTCTGAAGTCACGCGTTCGAGGTAAAGCTACAGAAAGAAGTCGATCTAAGAATTCATACATTCTCTCTCCTCTAAGAGTAACTTTGGTACCTATTGGCATACCTTTACGAAGCTTGAAATTAGAGATGTCTTTTTTCGAAAAAGTAGCAATAGCTTTTTGTCCTGCGATGCGAGATAAATCAGCTAATGCATTATCGATCATCTTTTTATCAGCAACCGCATCACCAATTCCTTGGCTGAGTACAATTTTTTTCAATTTCGGTACACGCATGATTGTAGTGTAACCGAATTTCTCTGTAAGTCCAGAAATAATCTCTGAACTATACTTTTCTTTAAGTCTTGGTACGTAACTCATATTATTTTATCACCTCCCCTGATTTCTTCGAATATCTTACTAAATTTCCTTTATCATTCATTTTTCTCCCCACTTTTGTGGCTTGGCCATTTACAACAACCATTAAATTTGAAATATGAAGACCAGCTTCTTTTTCAATTATACCACCTTGAGGATCTGAAGCACTTGGTTTAGCATGTTTCTTTACCATATTAACAGCTTCAACAATCGCTCTAGATTTCGTACGATCAATTTTAAGGATTTTTCCTTCTTGACCTTTGGACTCACCGCTAATTACTCTAACAGTATCTCCAACTTTTATGTGTAATTTAATTTGCATAACTTCTTTCTAAACTGAATTACAAAACTTCAGGTGCTAACGAAACAATTTTCATGTAGTTGTTTTCACGCAACTCTCTAGCCACTGGTCCGAAAATACGTGTTCCTCTCATTTCACCAGCTTGATTCAAAATAACGCAAGCATTATCATCAAACCGAATGTAAGAACCATCTGCTCTTCTAACTTCTTTTGTTGTTCTAACAACTACTGCTTTGGCTACACTTCCTTTTTTAACAGCTCCCGACGGCATCGCACTTTTAACAGCAACTACAATTTTATCACCAACAGAAGCATATCTTCTTCTTGTTCCACCAAGAACACGAATACATAAAACTTCTTTAGCTCCTGAATTATCTGCTACTGAAAGCCTTGACTCTACTTGTATCATTGTTCAATTATTATTTAGCTCGTTCCACAATTTCTACTAATCTCCAATTCTTGGATTTACTTAATGGACGGGTTTCCATAATACGGACAGTATCTCCCTCATTACAGTCATTAGTCTCATCATGCGCTACGAATTTGGTTGTTTTCTTAACAAACTTTCCGTACTTAGGGTGTTTCACCTTTCTTTCAACAGCAACAACGATAGATTTCTCCATTTTATCGCTAGTTACTATGCCTACTCTTTCTTTTCTTAAATTTCGCTTTTCCATTTTAAGCTACTTATTTTTTATGTTCTAACGATTATCGTCTTGCTAATTCTGTCTTCATCCTAGCCACCAATCTTCTCATACCTCTGATACGTAATGGGTTCTCCATTGGTGTCATTTTGTGATTAAATTTCATAGCTGCTAATTGTTCACCTGTAGATAACATTTTGCTTGTTAAGTCTTCAGTTGACATCTTTACAATTTCCTCTTGTTTCATAATTTCTAAATTAAATAGGAATAACAAAATCATTTCTAACAACAAACTTACACTTTACAGGTAACTTTTGAGCAGCCAACCTTAAAGCCTCTTTTGCTATCTCATAAGAAACACCATCAGTCTCAAACATAATTCTACCCGGATTAACAACAGCAACCCAATGACTTGGAGCTCCCTTTCCTTTACCCATCCTTACCTCTGCAGGTTTCGATGTAACTGGTTTGTCAGGGAAAATTCTAATCCAAACTTTACCCTCTCTCTTCATGTAACGCGTAACTGCGATACGAGAAGCTTCAATCTGTCTTGAAGTTATCCATCCTGACTCAAGTGTTTTTAAGCCGAAAGTACCAAATGCGATAGTCGCACCTCTGTGAGCTAGACCTTTAACGCGGCCCTTTTGTACTCTCCTAAACTTAGAACGTTTTGGTTGTAACATGATCTACTTATTAACTATTCTCTATTATTTTTTCTTTCTTCTTAAACCTCCAGCAGGTTTCTTACCCATACCTGAAGTATTGCCTTGCGCATTAGATGAAGACACTCCTACATTAGGAGATAAATCTCTTTTACCATACACCTCACCTTTACAAATCCAAACCTTAATGCCTAAACGACCATAAGTAGTATGTGCTTCAGCTAAAGCATAATCAATATCAGCTCTAAATGTATGAAGTGGAATTCTTCCTTCCTTGTACATTTCAGAACGTGCCATTTCAGCACCATTTAGACGACCGGAGATTTTAATCTTTATACCTTCAGCACCCATTCTCATTGTAGATGCAATCGACATTTTGATCGCTCTTCTAAAAGAGATTCTCGCCTCAAGTTGTCTTGCAACTCCATCCGCAACAAGTCGAGCATCCAATTCAGGACGTTTAACTTCAAAAATGTTAATTTGAATTTCTTTTTTAGTGATTTTCTTTAACTCTTCTTTAAGTTTATCCACCTCTTGACCACCCTTTCCGATAATTACTCCAGGACGTGCTGTGTTAATCGTAACAGTTATCAATTTTAATGTTCTCTCGATAATTATCTTTGCTATACTAGCTTTAGCTAAACGAGCGAAAAGGTATTTACGAATTTGATCGTCTTCAACGATTTTATCTTTATAGTCTTTTCCACCATACCAATTAGACTCCCATCCATGAATGTAACCTAATCTATTTCCTATCGGATTTGTTTTTTGTCCCATTTCTATAACTTAAATTGCACTATCTACAACGATTGTGACATGGTTTGATCTTTTTCTAATTCTATGAGCTCTACCTTGAGGAGCTGGTTGAATTCTTTTAAGCATAGTACCTCCGTCAACTTGAATTGTCTTAACAACAAGTTTTTCTTCTTCTATACTTTTACCTTCATTTTTTTGTTCCCAATTAGCCAAGGCTGATCTTAATAATTTTTCAAGACTTGTTGAAGCATCTTTAGCATTATGTTGAAGAATATTCAATGCTTTGTTCACTTCCAAACCTCTAATTAAATCAGCAACTAATCTCATTTTACGCGGAGCAATTGGAGAGTTGTTTAAGCGTGCAAATGAAATTTGCTTCTTTTCTTCCTTGATTTGTTCTGCTTTTATACGTTTTCTAGCACCCATGAGTTCAAATTCTATCGTTTTTTATCTTTTTTATTTCCAGCATGACCTCTGAAATTTCTTGTTGGAGAAAACTCTCCTAATTTATGGCCAACCATATTTTCTGTTGCAAAAACAGGGATAAATTTATTCCCATTGTGAACAGCGAATGTAAGTCCTACAAACTCTGGAGTTATTGTGGAGGCTCTAGACCATGTCTTAATAACACTTTTAGTTTGATTAGCCTGAGCATCGTCTACTCTTTTCATCAATTTATAATGAACAAATGGCGGTTTTTTTAAGGAACGACTCATACTTTATCTATTATTTTCTTTTCTCTAAAATGAATTTACTCGATTGCTTCTTAGGAGCTCTTGTTTTGTAACCTTTCGCAGGCATACCATTTCTTGAACGTGGATGACCCCCAGAATTTCTTCCTTCACCACCTCCCATAGGGTGATCTACTGGATTCATAACAACCCCACGTACACGAGGTCTACGTCCTTGCCATCTAGCTCTACCCGCTTTCCCTGAAACCTCTAGGTTATGTTCCGCATTAGAAACAGATCCTATAGTAGCTAAGCAAGTAATTAAAATCATTCTTGTCTCTCCAGAAGGCATTTTCACGATAGCATATTTACCATCACGCGCACTCAGTTGAGCATAAGTACCTGCACCTCTTGCAATAGATCCACCTTTTCCTGGTTGTAATTCAATGTTATGAATAACAGTACCTAAAGGAACATCTTTCAACAACAATGCATTTCCAACATTAGGAGCTGAACCAGGTCCAGAAACAACTGTATCCCCTACCTTTAAACCATTTGGTGCTATAATATATCTTTTTTCTCCATCGGCATAGAATACTAATGCAATATTAGCTGTTCTATTTGGATCGTATTCAATTGTTTTGATTGTCGCAGGAATTCCATGCTTGTCTCTTTTAAAATCAACAATACGATATCTTTGTTTGTGACCACCACCGATGTAGCGCATAGTCATTTTACCAGTGTTATTTCTACCACCTGACTTTTTTCTAGAAGCTAATAAACTCTTTTCTGGTGTTGAAGTAGTTATATCAGTTAATTCCATGACAACTTTATGACGTTGACCAGGAGTAATCGGGTTAAATTTCTTTAAGCTCATCTCTCAATTAATAATTGTTAAACAATTCGATAAATTGACCATCTGCCACAGTAACAACAGCTTTTTTCCACTGCTTACTTTTTTGCTCAACAATACCTTTATTGGTAAATTTCACAGATGATACACCGCCACCATAATTCATTGTACGAACGGCTGTAACACGAACATTATACAACTTCTCGATAGCACCCTTAATTTCTAGTTTATTTGATTTAAACTCAACTTCAAAAGTATAACTGTTTCTCTTTTCAGTAAGAGAAGTCGCTTTTTCAGTGATAATTGATTTTCTTATAATTGTCTTCATATCTTACTACTAATTCAAAATAGTTTCTAATTTCTCAATTGAACTTACTGCTAGAACAACTTTCTTTGCGTTTAAAACGTCAAAAGTATTTACAGAATCAACAGTTACGACTTTTATCTTACTAAGGTTACGAGCGGACAAGTAAACTTGATCATTTTTTGAACCTAGTATCAATAAAACTTTCTCATTATCCAATTTCAATGAAGAAACTAATGAAATAAACTCTTTTGTTCTTGGTAAATCATAGTTCAAATCTTCTAGAACCATTAAAGCATCATTTTGAACTTTATAAGAAAAAGCTGATTTTCTTGCCAAACGTCTAACTTTAGTATTTAATTTAAACTCATAATTACGCGGTCTTGGTCCGAATATACGGCCACCTCCAACGCGAGTTCCAGATTTAACACTACCAGCTCTAGCTCCACCAGTTCCTTTCTGTTTTTTTAATTTTCTTGTTGAACCAGAAATCTCATTTCGTTCTTTTGATTTATGAGTTCCTTGACGTCGGTTAGCTAAATGCAAACGTACATCAAGATAGATAGCATGATCGTTCGGTGTAATTCCAAAAACATCATCTGATAATGTTACTTTGTTGGAAGTAACTTCTCCTTTAGCATTATATATTTTTGTTTCCATTACTTCTTAATTAATACCGTTGAACCTTTTGCTCCAGGTATAGAACCCTTCACAATAATTATATTTCTATCAGTTAACACTTTCAAGATTTCTAAGTTTGATTGGTTCACGCGCTTGTTCCCCATTTGACCAGCCATTCGCATACCTTTAAATACACGAGCAGGATAAGAACACGCTCCGATTGAACCCGGTGCACGCAAACGATTATGCTGACCGTGAGTTGCTTGACCAACACCAGCAAAATGATGTCTACGAACAACCCCTTGAAAACCTTTACCTTTAGATGTTCCAGTTACGTCAACGAATTCACCTTCCTGAAAAACATTTACAGCAACTAAATCACCAAGAGTTAAATTATTGAATCCTTCAAACTCAACAAGTTTCATTTTAGGTTCTGTATTCGCTTTCTTAAAATGACCCATTAAAGCTTTTGGAGTGTTCTTCTCTTTTCGAGTACCAAACCCCAATTGGATAGCTTCGTATCCATCTGTTTCAGTTGTTTTAACCTGCGTTACTACGCAAGGACCAGCTTCTATTATCGTGCATGGTAATGCCTTACCCTCGGCACTGTAGATACTAGTCATACCAACTTTTTTTCCAATTATTCCTGGCATTTTCTACGTTATTATTAATTAAACTTTTATCTCAACATCTACTCCACTTGGCAATTCTAGTTTCATCAAAGCATCAACTGTTTTTGAAGAAGAACTATAAATATCCAATAATCTCTTATAAGAGCTCAATTCAAATTGCTCCCGAGCTTTTTTGTTTACGTGTGGAGAACGTAATACTGTAAATATTTTTTTATTAGTAGGTAACGGTATTGGACCGCTAACAACTGCTCCTGTAGATTTAACCGTTTTAACAATTTTCTCTGCTGATTTGTCAACCAAGTTATGATCGTACGATTTTAATTTTATCCTTATTTTTTGGCTCATTTTCTTTTAAATTAAGCTGTTACCTTACCATTTACTTTTGATACTACATCCTCAGATACGTTTTTAGGCGCTTCTGCATAATGTGAGAATTCCATTGAAGAATTAGCACGACCTGATGTAATTGTTCTTAGTTGCGTTACATAACCAAACATTTCTGATAATGGAACATCTGCTTTTAGAACTTTCGCTCCAGCTCTGTCATCCATTCCTTTCATCATTCCTCTTCTTCTATTTAAATCAGCAACAACATCACCCATATTTTCTTCAGGAGTAACAACCTCTAAATTCATGATAGGTTCTAACAACACAGGACGACAATTTTTTAATGCTGATCTGTACGCCATTTTAGCACAAAGTTCAAAAGACAATGAGTCTGAATCGACAGCGTGGAATGAACCATCAACTAATTCTACTTTCATTGCATCTACTGGGAAACCAGCAAGAACTCCATTCTTCATAGAATCTCTGAAACCTTTCTCTACTGAAGGAATAAATTCTCTTGGAATATTACCACCTTTAATACTGTTTACGAATTCAAGACCTACTTTTTCAATATTATCCTGAGGAGAAATTTTAACAACTATGTCAGCAAATTTACCACGACCACCAGATTGTTTTTTGAATACCTCTCTGTGATCAACACGTTCTGTAATATTTTCACGGTAAGCAACTTGTGGTGCACCTTGATTTACTTCAACTCTAAATTCTCTTTTTAAACGATCAACGATTATTTCAAGGTGTAACTCACCCATTCCACTAATAATAGTTTGACCTGTTTCTTCATCCGTATTTACTCTGAATGTAGGATCTTCCTCAGACAATTTAGACAAACCAATAGACAATCTATCTGTATCTGCTTGAGTTTTAGGCTCAATTGCCAAACCAATTACTGGCTCAGGGAAAACCATAGATTCCAAAATTATTGGTGCATTTTCAGCACACAAAGTATCTCCAGTTTTAATATCTTTAAAACCTACAACTGCACCAATATCACCAGCTCCTAACTCAGGAATCTGATTTTGTTTGTTTGCGTGCATTTGGAATATACGAGAAATACGCTCTTTATTATCCGATCTAGTATTTAATACATAAGAACCAGCTATCAATTTACCAGAGTATGCTCTTACAAAACATAATCTACCAACAAAAGGATCGGTTGCAATTTTAAATGCTAACCCAGAAAATGGCTCGTCATAAGAAGGTTTTCTAGTAACCTCTTCGTCTGTCTTCGGATTGATACCTACAATACCTTCAATATCTAACGGCGAAGGTAAAATTTCCATCACCATATCAAGCATTGCTTGAACTCCTTTGTTTTTGAAAGAAGAACCACACATCATTGGAACAACTTTACCAGAAATGGTAGCAGCTCTCAATGCATTTAAGATTTCTCTTTCAGTTAAAGAATTCTCATCTTCGAAAAATTTCTCCATAAGAGTCTCGTCAAATTCTGCAACTGCCTCAAGCAATTCACTTCTTAAACGACGAGCATCATCAATTATGTCAGCAGGTATTTCTACCTCTTTGAATGTCATTCCAAAATCATCCTCGTTCCAAACAATACCTTTGAAGTTAATCAAATCAACAACCCCTTTAAAGTTATCTTCTTCTCCAATATTTATTTGTAGTGGCAAAGCATGACTCCCAAGCATTTCTTTCACTTGCTTACAAACCATTAAAAAGTCAGCTCCTTGACGATCCATTTTGTTAACAAAACCGATTCTTGGAACATTATAATTATTTGCCAAACGCCAATTTGTTTCAGATTGAGGCTCAACACCATCAACGGCTGAAAACAAGAAAACTAAACCATCTAACACACGTAATGAACGGTTAACCTCAACTGTAAAATCAACGTGTCCAGGAGTATCAATGATATTCATGTGATACACTTGACCACGATAATTCCAATCTAAAGTAGTTGCAGCAGAAGTAATCGTAATTCCTCTTTCTTGCTCTTGCTCCATCCAATCCATAGTTGCAGCACCATCATGTACTTCTCCTATTTTATGACTAACACCACTGTAAAACAAAATACGCTCTGTTGTAGTTGTTTTACCAGCATCGATGTGAGCAGCGATACCAATATTTCTTGTGTATTTAAGATCTCTTGCCATTTCTAATTAAAATCTAAAATGTGAAAATGCTTTGTTAGCTTCTGCCATTCTTGTTGTATCCTCTTTCTTCTTGAAAGCAGCACCTTCTTCTTTGGATGCAGCAATAATTTCAGAGGCAAGCTTTTGAGCCATTGTTTTTTCGTTTCTTTTACGAGAATAGCCAATTAACCATTTCATTGCTAATGAAGCTTTTCTTTCCTCTCTTACTGGAGTAGGAATTTGAAAAGTTGCCCCTCCTACTCTTCGGCTTCTAACCTCTACAGATGGAGTAACATTTTCAACAGCTTTACGCCAAACGTCTAAACCTTCTTGTTCTTCAATCTTTTTGTCTACAATTTCGATTGCATCATAAAAAATCTTGAACGCAAGGCTTTTCTTTCCGTCTAACATTAAATTATTAACAAACTTAGTTACCACCACATCGTTAAACTTTGGATCTGGAAGTATCGTTATTTTTTTGGCTTTTCTTCTTCTCATCTTGCGAAAAATACTATGTTATTATTTTTGTTTAGGTCTTTTTGTTCCGTACTTAGATCTTCGTTGCGTTCTTCCTTGAACACCAGCCGTATCTTCAGCACCACGAACAATGTGATATCTTACACCCGGTAAGTCTTTAACTCTTCCACCTCTCACCAACACCAAAGAGTGCTCTTGTAAGTTGTGACCTTCGCCACCGATATAAGCATTAACCTCTTTACCATTCGTTAAACGTACCCTTGCTACCTTACGCATAGCAGAATTAGGTTTTTTCGGAGTTGTCGTGTAAACACGTACACATACTCCTTTGCGTTGTGGACAAGAATCCAAAGCAGCAGATTTACTTTTCTTTACTACTGATGTTCTTCCTTTCCTAACTAATTGTTGAATTGTAGGCATAAAAACTTTTTATCTAATTATAATTTTTCTTTTCACACTTTTGGGGGTGCAAAGATACTATATTTATTCTTATCTACAATAGCTTGTTAAAAAAATATCACTTTTTTTTTTAGCTCCGCTTCATTTTTATTGAAAAACAGTGAGTTAGGTCATGAATTTATTCTGATTTTATGAATAAAAAAAGTTAACGGGTATTTATATGGCTATTTCATTCAGAAAAAAAAATAAACTGTAAATTTGCATTTAAATATATGACAATATGATACTTCCTATCGTTGCCTATGGTGATCCAGTATTAAAGAAATTAGCAGAGGAAATTGATGAAAACTATAGTGACCTGCAACTATTGATCACCAACATGTTTGAGACAATGTACAAGGCTAAAGGAGTGGGTTTAGCTGCACCTCAAATCGGAAGAAGTATTCGTTTGTTTATTGTTGATGGAAGTCCTTTTGCGGATGACGAGGAAGAAGAACCAGATCCGAGAGCTATTGGCATTGTAGACTTTAAAAAAGTATTTATAAACCCTACGATTATCGAGGAAACTGGAGATGAATGGGCATTTAATGAGGGATGTTTATCTATTCCCAAAATTAGAGAAGATGTATACCGTCCAGAAACAATTAAAATTAGTTACTTTAATGAAAACTGGGAATTTCAAGAAGAAGTATTTTCAGGCTATGCTGCTCGAATCATACAACATGAATATGATCATATTGAAGGCGTGTTATTTACCGATCACCTTTCCGTACTTAAAAGAAAGCTTCTTCAAAAAAGATTACTTAACATTTCAAAAGGAATTATTGAAATAGATTATAAAATGAAATTCCCTGTAAAAAAATGAAAAAAATATTATTGATCCTCCTATTACTGCAATTTTACAGTTGCTCTGATGAAAAAACACCAGTCAAAACAAACAAAAAAGTTAAAACAGGAAACGTAAAAATCGATTTATGGACCGATGTAAAAACTGCCGAAGACTCGCTTTACAGCAAGAAAAGTGCGAACAAAGCAAAAAACATTCACTACATGAACTATTTTTCCAGATTAACAGAATTCTACACGCAATTCCCAAGCGATCCAAAAGCAGACTCATGTTTGTTTGCTATTTGCGCTACAGAAACAGGTTTTCCCATTGGGCACTCAAAGCACATTGCACTGCAAGAACAATATGGCGATACATTATTATTGAAATATCCAAAATCGAAATTTCGGACAATGACCATTCAAAACCTAATCTATTTGCACGATCAGGCGATTAAAAATAGAAACACCAAAAAGCTTGATTATTATTACAATTTGCTACTAAATGATAGCTTGACCAGTAAAGAAGAAAAAGAGGAAATTAAAATCAGATTAAAAACAATCGATAAACCCATTGATTTTACTAAAAAATAATATGTTAATGTTGTGTTAAAATAGTTGACACTAAGAAACGAATAGTTTATTTTTGAGGTAACAATTTAATTTAAAAACATGAAAAATTTATTTTTATCACTCGGATTAATTTTAGCTAGTAGCTTTATTTCATTAAATGCCTCTGCACAAGTAGAAGTCTCTAAAGGAGCAAAAATTAAATTCAATAAAGAAGTGCATGACTATGGAACCGTAAAATACGGCGGTGATGGTGCTTGTACTTTTGAATTTACAAACGAAGGTAATGAAGCATTAGTTATCTCAAATGCGAAAGGATCTTGTGGATGTACCGTTCCAGAATGGCCAAAAGAACCAATTGCACCAGGAGCAACGGCATCGATTAAAGTAAAATATGACACTAACCGTCCTGGAGCAATTAACAAATCAGTAACTATTACATCTAATGCAGTAAATGTAGAGGGTGGTATTGTTACCGTAAGAATTAAAGGCGAAGTATTACCAGCACCGGACAGTGGAGTACCGTCAAATAATTCTGGTGCACCAACCAACAATTAAAAAATTGAAAATCGTTTTAGTAACGATATTACTTCTTATTACCGCCCCTGTATTTTTACAACGGGCGGTTTTTTATGCACCCACAAAAGTTGTTCGATTTCCGAAAACGAATGAAGGAGAAAAATTGAATTATCGCTTCACTATTAAAAATACAGGGGATGCTCCATTAACAATTTATGGTTTTGAAGCAGAATGTACTTGCACCGATGTACAACTTCCTGCCATGCCAATTCAGCCCAAAGAAAGTGCATTTATCGAAGTTTCATTTGACACTCGTGGAAAATATTTTTATCAAGATAGAGTGATTTATTTTGCGACGAATACTAAAAGAAAACGAGAGAAATTACGCTTTAAAGTTTTCGTAATACCAAAAGACTAAAAATATTCTTCTTTTTTTTTGTTTCTAAGTAGAAAATTCGTAATATTGCACCCCCTTAGTTGAGGGTTATTTAATCAAAAAGGTCATGGATTTAATTAAAGAGATTGAAAACGAATTAGTTGAAGCAAACAACTTACCGAAATTTGGCGCTGGAGATACTGTGATTGTATCTTATAAAATTAAAGAAGGAAACAAAGAACGTGTTCAGCAATTTCAAGGAGTTGTTATTCAACGTCGAGGGTCTGGATCAACTGAAACTTTTACAATTCGGAAAATGTCTGGAAATATCGGAGTTGAAAGAATCATTCCTGTAACATCTCCATTTATTGATGCAATTACTATTGTAAAAAGAGGATCTGTTCGTAGAGCTCGTATATTCTACTTCAGAGAAAGAACTGGTAAATCAGCAAGAATTAAAGAGAAAAAGAAATTCACCGTAACTGCAAAGTAATTTAATTTCATCTAAAATATTCGAGCCTTCATTATGTGGAGGCTTTTTTATTGCTTATTGATTTTTATTGATTTACCCATTAGCGGAAAATGAATATAATATAACCCATTAGATAAAGTACTTATATCGATTGTATTCTTTGATGCTGTTAACGTAT
>CAIUSK010000231.1 GCA_903901805.1 uncultured Flavobacteriales bacterium | reverse complement strand
GCTTATAACAAAATTCCAGACAAAAATACCTGTTAAGAAATTTACAATTTTTCTTAAATAAAAAAAATGTGTTTTATTAGCAATATTATTCAATCCAATCATAAAGCAGGCAAATAAATAGTAAGTGAAATTTTCTATAAAAAGATTACCATTGTTGTTAAATAAATAAATAGAAACTTCATTTTTTATAAAGATGAATGGTAGTTGAAGTGTTTCTTCTGGATCAATATCCATATTTACGTTTGGAACTAAACCAGGTATAGGAGAACTGCTTTGAAACATGTTATCAACGTTTGGTGGATAATCAATATCCAAAAACTTTAAAAATCTGATCGATTCCATCGACATCATAGCAGTTATAGCAAAGGAGGATCCGAAGGACATAAAGTTATTGGTCATCGTGGTAGTCGAAGCCATCGTATTCATTTGGCTATTCAACTCTTTCGTGCTTTCAATAACACTTTTCATTTGAGATGATAAAAGATAAAAATCTTTCAAATTTATGGAGATGGGATTTTCTTTCAAGGTATAAGAATTATTTTTATTATTCAAAATTTCATCTGGAACATTGAATGTAACTATGCATAGAGGCTTACTTGAAAAAGAGCTGTTAAAATTAAAATGAATAAGGTATGTATTGGAATCTTTAATAGAAAATTCATATGTGAAATTCAGATTTCCTATAGTAATATTTGTATTGTCTGGTAATATTTTCCAAAAAGTATCAAAATTTGTATCAAAACTAAGATCTATCTCATTTGAAGTCGGAGTATAATCTAAAGAAGCTGTAACAAAAATAGTATTTTTACATGACTTCGTTTCTGTCTCATATTTTGTTCCTTCAGGGCAAATTTTATATTCTTTAACAGAAATAGTAAGCTCTTTAGTAGAAAGGATGAATTCTTCATTATTGGGTAAATTGTTGAGATTAATGCTCAAAAATTTACCAGATAATAGTTCAGATTTGAATGACAATTCAATTTTAAAGCTATTTAAAACCAAAGGATTTGTAATTATTTTATAACTAAAATCATTATTGCTTAGCCCAGTAATTGTAATTTGTGGCTTCGATAAAACTATTTGAAAAGCATTATTCCACTTTTTATTGAAGTTTAGATAAAACTTTGTTGATGAAGCTTCGTCAGCTGTTAAAGTAGGAATAACAGATTGTTGCATAAAGCATCTGCCTGATTTCAAATAAAATCCATTGAGACAAGTGGCACATTTTTCTTTTTCTTCGCAAATTTTGCAATTACTTGTGCATGTATAACAATTACCTGAATCTATGATTTGGCCATCTTCTTTACAACCAACACATTTTTTTTGATCAGGTATTTGAATAAAATAATCCTTATCACATTCCTCGCATACGGTATTATTTGAACATTTAATGCAATTTGAAAGACAAATATCACATTTCATTGTTTCTTTGATAGGAAAATAACCACTCGAACATTCTTTAAGGCAACTCGTTTTTTGGAAATAATAAATAGATTCACATTCTATACATTCATTATTACTTAATCCGTTGCATTTTTTGCATTCCAAACTGCATGGCCAACAAACTTGAGGACCTTTTTCTCCATAAGTTTTTTCAGGGCAATTTTTCTCACAAGTCATCGTTACATTATTTCCAAAATAAGTATCAGGACAAATATTTAAGCATTTTTTATTAAAAAAGTATTTTGGGGGTGTGCATGTAAGACAATCATTATCTGTGAATCCATCACAAGTTTCGCAACTCGGATCACATCCTCTGCAAATTCTTAATGTTTCATCAGGAACAAAGGCGTCTACACATTGAGCAACACATTTGAAAAATCCGTTTTGAATAAGAAGAAAATTTGGGGCTGCGCAGGATAAACATTCTGTATTGGCAGGACCAGAACATTTATCACATTCTGAGTGACAAGGTTTACAAACCCGATCTAATATATCAGTATATTCATGAATGGTAGTACATTGAGATTCACATTTTCTGGTCGCTGTTATTCCCCACAATGGCTCTGGGCATATTAGGTAGCATTGTTTGCTAGAAAAATAACGAAGGGATATGCAATCGAGACAATCTGCATTCGATCCAGCATCACAATTATTGCATTCAGAATGACAAGAAGTGCAAATTGTGCATGGTGGGGTTGTGCAAGTATCCACTGGGGTAGTAACGGGATAAAAATGAGTGTTGCAAAGACATTCATTATTAGAATTTTTGGTAGCATCCGAATAGCAGGTATCACATTGAGTCGAAAGAAGACCTGTACAAGTAAGACATGTCACATGACAACGATCTACATATAATTTAAATTCATAAATTCCCCAACTTCCGACTGAAGATGAGACAGCCAAATCAGTAGATATTTTAATATCAATATTTGAGGTAAAATGATCTTTATATATATCAAATTGTCTTAAGGCTTCTGGAATATTGGCTGCTCCGCAAGTTTGAGTTATTGAAGTATCCTGATTTATATTAAATAGTTTTGAATCAATTAATAATGCTGGACTTGTATTCATATATACGGAAACAGTCTTGGAATCCCAAGTATCTATTTTGAGAAAATAAAAAGTGATTCTAATTTTATAATGAGGAACAACATTAGCATAGGATTTGGAGAAATAGGCATTTTGTCCAAAGTCATTAACTCCACCCACAATATGGTAATAACCACAATCTGAAATATGATTATTAGTTAAGTCTGCGCTTGTAATCGTAAATGTATGAGAAGAAAAAGCAGCACTGAGTTGTGAGTCCAATAGATAAATATCTAAAAATCAATTATTGAATTACTCAAAATACTTATATTATAGTTACTTGTTGGCATAGTGCAGGATGTTCCAGATTTTACCCATGCGTATTTGCATGAGTCACAAGAAATCGCTGATCCAGAGCAAGTTTGGCAATTAAAGTCACATAAATCGCATCTTTGAGTTGCAGTGTTTTTATACATTTCAGATGGACATGGATCCTCACACATTTTGGTTTGAGGATTACCGTAATATGGATTTGGGCATGATGTTTGACAAGTCCTATCGACATCATATTTAAATTGTGAATCGGGACAATCAGCTTTACAAAGATTGTTTGTATTACTAGCTCCAGGAACAGCGTAATATGGGCTAGGACATTGAGTGTAGCATGTTGAACCGGAAAGAAATCGAACTCCAGAACAACTGGTGCATGTTAAAGCTGAGTCTGAGCAGGTTGTGCAAGTTGAGTCACAAGTATTGCATTTACGATGATCGGATATATCTCCAAATTGATCGGGATTGGGGCAGGCTGTAACACAAATTTTTGTGCTTGAGTCTCCCCAATATCCAGGGGTAGGATTTTTGATTGGACAATCTGTAACACACTATAATAATTTACTATTATTTTGCTGAAGATTTTTTTATTACTAACAAACTATATTAGTATAATTTGCTTACTTACTTAATTTAGTTAATGAATTAAAAAATAATAATAATTAGTTTATGTATACGTACTGAGTTTAAATTCATCAAAAAATAGGTCGTAATGCAACTTGAGCAATCTGTCGAACTTAAACTACCACATACTTCACAACCAGTGTAACAT
>CAIUSK010000230.1 GCA_903901805.1 uncultured Flavobacteriales bacterium | reverse complement strand
GTGGATTTAAAATTGAGACCTATTATGCCACTGACTCCTTGCGTTTTTCATTATCTGGATTTGTTGCTCAAACCATTCGCATAAAACGAGATGAAAGTCAACAAATTAATGTTCAATTAGGAATACTAACCGATGACTTAGCAGAAATTGTGATTTTAACTCCAGATGAGTTTCCATCTACTCGATTACACAAGAGAATGGTGGCCAATAAGCCGATTAATAATAAGGAGAAATTGAATTCCTATGAATATGATTTATATAGTAAAATTCAGTTCGATCTCAGTAATTTAGATGATGATTTTGGGAAAAATGGAGTGGTAAAACGGTTAGATTTAATCATGGATTATCTCGATTCTACATCAACGGGAGAAAATTATTTACCACTTATTTTAAGCGAGAATTATTCAAATTTCTATTTTAAGAACAATCCTAAAATAAAAAAAGAGCTTATTCAAGGTACAAAAATCACGGGAATAGATAATTTGCAAATCAATCAGTTTTTGGGTGATATGTATTTGGATGTCAATGTGTATGATAATGTAATTGATGTTTTCAATAAATCATTTATTAGTCCCACTTCACCCATCGCGAGAAGCTATTATAAGTTTTTTCTGGAGGATTCCTCTTTCATTGATAATGATTGGTGCTATAAGTTACGATTTTTACCAAAACGATCGGGAGATCTAACATTTACTGGAGAAATGTGGATACATGACACTACGTATGCTATTAAATTGATTAAAGCTTCCATTGCTCCAGATGCCAATTTAAATTTCATTCAAGATTTGTATTTGGAACATCGATTTGATCAAGTAGAGAAGGAAGTTTGGATGTTGAAAGAAGAAAAACTAATTGCAGATATAAAAATCACTCAAAAAACAAAAGTCTATGGGATTTATGCCCGAAAAAACAGCACGCGAAGAAACTATGTAATTAATTCCAAGCGTGATCCAGAATTTTATACCACCGGTAATGCTATTCAGGTTATGGATAGTGCTAAAATTCGACCGGAATCGTATTGGAAATCGGTCAGGACAGAACAATTAACCCAACAGCAAGAAGGAATTGTGGATATGGTGGATTCGTTGAATAATTTACCATTTTTTCAAACCTTAAAGAATTTAACCTATTTCTCAACGACAGGGTATTATCCCTTGGGTAAATTAGAATATGGAAGTGCGTTTACCCTTCTTTCATTCAATCAAGTTGAAAAATTTAGAATGGCTTTTGCGCTAAGAACATCAAACAATTTTTCAAAAAGACTTGAGCTTGGAGGAAGAATCGCTTATGGGTTTGGCGATGAGCGTTTCAAATATGGTTTAACAACACGCTTCAATATCACGCCAAAGAAGCGAGGAATGATGACGGCGTATTACACCTATGACATAGAGCAAATTGGTCAATCGCCAACGGCAGCATCTATGGGATCGACTTTTGCTACCGTTTTAAGTACTGCTCCCTTTGATAAATTAACGTTTGTAAAAAAGACGGGAATTAGTTTAGAAAAAGACATTAAAAAGGACGTTGTAATATTTTCGGCGTTTGATTGGAAGGAATTCACTCCCTTAGGTTTAGCGAATTATTTGAAATTAAATCAAACTACAGGGTTAAATGATACGATTAGTAATATTCGTACAGCAGAGGTTACAGCTCGTTTTCGTTGGACAAAAGACGAAGAATTTTTAGCAGGACAATTTGACCGAACAAGTTTGCGCTCTGTTTTTCCAATACTCTCTATTCAAGCAATTTTCGGAATTAAAGGAATTGCAGGAAGTCAATACAATTATCAAAAGCTAGAGTTCCAATTGGAGCACAACGCACAAGTTGGAATTTTTGGACGCATGCGTTATGGAGCAATTGCCGGGTACATTTTTGGAAACACGGCCTATCCTTTGTTGAAAGTGCACGAGGGAAATCAGTCGTTGTGGTTGTTGACGAGTGCGTTTAATAAATTGAATTTTTTGGAGTTTATTTCAGACCGCTACGTGGGAGCTTTTATTGAAAATCATTGGGAAGGATTGCTATTTGACCGCATACCGATTAACAAGAAACTCAAATGGCGTTTATTAACAACGGGTAGGGTAGCGTATGGAGCCATTAGTGCACGGCATGAACAAGAAATGTTGATTCCAACTTTTGTAAAGCGTTTTGGCAATGTACCTTATGTAGAGTCATCCGTTGGAATTGAGAATATCTTTAAGGCACTTCGGGTAGATTTGGTATGGCGAATGACGCATCAAATCCCCGGAATATCACCTCTGGGCGTGCGTGCGCGTATTTCTTTGAATTTTTAATTATCTGAATGTTGTTAAAATATTTCCTAAAATAAAAGAAATTGTTATTTTTGCACTCGGTTTGATCGAATTAGTTCTTCATTCCAACGGTCCTATAGCTCATTCGGTTAGAGCAACTGACTCATAATCAGTAGGTGCTTGGTTCGATTCCAAGTGGGACCACGTTTTTAAAATCTAAACCCTTGATTATTAATTAGTTAGTCAAGGGTTTTTTCTTTGAGTGTAACATCCAGTGTAACATTTAAGGACTCGAACCTATGAAAATCAGGTCGTTTTTAAGGGGTTTTTGAGTCAATTAAATTTATTTTTCAACAACATTTTTAATCAGGTATTCCAAGATTACGTGCCTCCAAAGTGTAATTTTTATGTTTTTTGATACTTCTTTTCAAAATTCTCGAAGAAAATATCACTTTCTTTTAAAGAAATTTCATTCAATATTTAGAATTTACTGATATGAGATTTTATCCCATTGATTATTACATCAAAATCAGGTTGCCCATTATAATAGAGGTTACTTGTGGATTGATATTGTTTGGTGAATGTATCTTTAATTGAGTCATTGTTTAACAATAGTGCTGGATGTTCCGATAATGGAATTTCACTGTCGGCTCCTCTAATTCTTAGTGCTTTGTGTTTTATGT
>CAIUSK010000229.1 GCA_903901805.1 uncultured Flavobacteriales bacterium | reverse complement strand
GCAAAATATCCTCTGTCGTGAAGTGCCTGCCGAATAACACCCATGTTTTCTGCTTCATTTTTACTAGGAGCAGTCAACCGAACCAGCTCGCAACCCGCTTCAATCATGCGAATGGATTGCTCAACCGATTTTTCGGTATCCATGGTATCTGTTGTAGTCATGGATTGCAAGCGAATTGGATTTCCCGCCCCCATTTTCAACTGGCCAATGGTAACTTCTAACGTGGGAACGCGCTTTCGGTTCAATAAATCCAAACAATATGACATCATGAGCTAAAATTAGTAAACAAAGGTAAGAATTGTTTGTTTGATGGGAGTAATTAGCGAACTTTTCTGAAAAAAATCACTCCTCAAACGATTTGGTTTTTGGGATGGAGAAAATAGCATACAAATAACTAAAAATACTAATTCCCATTTGGGTTTCAAGCGTATCTTCCGTTAAAAATGAAATCGCTAATAAACTGATAAAAATAATTCCCAGCTTGTCTCCTAATTTGATTTGAAATTTAATATAGATAAACAGTACATAACATAAGTAAAGTGCCCCACCAATTCCGAAGGTGATTAAAAAGGTAAGGTATGTATTGTGCGTTTCCACCCTATTTTCGGGCAATAACAAGGAGTTACTGGTTTTATATTCCTCCTGAAACGCCCGTTTTATATCTCCAGTGCCAACACCAAACAAGAAGTTATTTTGTGCGATTTGCCAACCCGTTTTCCAAAATTCCAATCGCTGCAGTAAGGTGCTGCCATTTGGATTATTAGCCACATGAATTTGATACCTCATCTCGTTTAATCGACCAATAAAACCTGGTTTCTTTTCGTTAATATCAGCCGTTCCATTTTCTATTTCCTTGAAATCACTTGCCTGAAGTTTATTTATCCCTAATCGGTTTGCAGGTAACTTTTTTGAATGTAAATAGCGTATTAGGGTGTATTTGATAGGTTGTTTTTTACGGTCAATTCCTTGAAAATTATAGGTGGAGTGTTGTTTCCATTCTATTTCTAATTCCCCCATATTAACTGGTAAATTAGTTGAGGAAGGAGGTATTGAAAGGTAATAGATAACCGCCAATCCTGAAAATAAACCGATTGTTACTAGTCCAATTCTCACCCAATTATACTTCTTCTTATAAAAAGCGAAAAGCCCACTTAGAAGTAACACAATTAACACCGAAAGCAAACCGGAAAATACCTGACTAAAAATAGTATAGGCAACTAGTAAGAAAGCTGCAATCCAATAAACTTTGCTCCAAGATCCAAATCTTGTGCTTCCAAAATAAATAGCTATGGCAACCCCAAAAGCTACTAATATTCCAAACCGAATGTGAGAGCCAAACAAGGATAATTCGCGCATGTCGCCATAATAGCGATCACCAAAAAATTGAAAATAAGTCAAGGTGTTTAGTGAAGCGATTAACAAGATTGTTAAAAGCAATAACGTGAGTAATCTATCTTGAAATTTTACAATCAGTGCTGGTTTTGCAAAAACAATTAGAGGAATAGTAATCAACGAGGTTTTCATGCGCACGTCATCCCAGCCTTCCGAATAATTTTCTGTCCAGAACATACCGAGCAAATGAAGTAAAAACAAGCCAGCAATTAGCAAAAAAAGATTGTTGGATCGGAGTGAATTGAAAAGTGCTTTGTAGTTACACTCAAGCAGCAAATTCAATAATCCGAGTAGAATCCCGATGGACAATAATGCTTTACTACATACAATCCCAACAGCGAACATTGACAAAACAACCACGTGAACCGCATTTGAATAATTTTCTCCAAAAAATCGCTTTAGCATAGTTGATTAACGGATAAACAATTATTTCTTTAAAATCGAATTGTAGGTATTTTGATTTTGTAAAATTTCGACTGCTTTTGAAACGCTTTTGTCTGAGGTGAATCCGTTTATGATTCGTCCATTTTCAAAGTAATACCGGGAAATAATTTCATTTTCTAAGATACTTGCAATTTCATTCATTGATTTAGTTAAATCTGCTTCTTTGGACGAACTTACCTTTTTCAATAATGCTTCATAATCGGATTGAACAGCCTCAAAATATCCTTCTTTTTCTGCCGTTTCTTTCCATTTTTTAATACTTTCTTCAGAAGCTGTTGCATAGTCAAAATCTTGTTTTAAAACATAATCCTTGAAAACTTTCAGCTCATCAGCCGATAATTTGAATTGATTGGCTGCTTGAATAGTAGCGTTTTTCTGAAAATACTCTGTTGCGAAATTAAACAACACGTGTTTTTGTAAAAGCGTTCGGGTAAATTTACTCAAGGTCTCTGTACCCGTTTTTTCATCTGGTTCAATTCCCCTACCATCAATTACTTTTCTGCCATTTGGCGTTTGGAAGGTTTTGAGCAATGAATCAGCGATTTCGCTTGGTTTGTCGCCCTCTTTTTTGTCATAATACTCCAAACGTTGCACACAACGACCAGATGGCGTATAATATTTAGCAATCGTTAATTTTACTTTTGATCCGTATTTTAAATCATAGGTGCGCTGAACCAAGCCTTTTCCAAAACTGGTTGAACCTACAATTACTGCTCGATCCAAGTCTTGTAAACTTCCTGAAACAATCTCAGAGGCTGATGCTGAATTTCCATCGATCAAAACTACTAATGGAATTGTTAAGTCAGTAGGTTCATCTAATGCTTTGTACAGTTTATTTTCTTCCTTTATTCTTCCTTTCGTTGTCACAATTGTTTGGTTTTTTGGCACGAACATATTCACTATTTTCACAGCCTCAATCAATAATCCACCACCATTTCCTCGCAAATCCAAAATTAATTCCTTCATTCCTTCTTTCTTTAATTTCTCGAAGGCTTTGCTTACATCGGCGTGAGCAGTTTGGGTGAATGAATTTAGTTTAATATACCCCACCTTGTCTTTGATTATTCCAGAGTAAGGAACATCCGGAAGTTTTATTTCATCTCGAGTCAGTGAAAGTACTTTTTTACCTTGATTTGGTCGTTCTATCTCAATGTTTACAGTGGTTCCTTTTGGACCCTTCATAGCGGAAGAAACCTCATCATTGGATTTTTTTACCATACTTTTACCGTCAATTGTAATCACTTTATCTCCTGGAAGTAGGCCTCCTTTTTGCGCAGGATTTCCTTCATATACTTCAGAAACAGTAATATAATCGCCAATTTTAACGATTTGAGCACCTAAGCCTCCATACTGTCCTGTGGTTAACAATCGATAATCTTCAATATTTGCCTCATGATAATATACTGTGTATGGATCAAGGTCTTTCAACATGGCATCTATCGCAGCTTTTGAAACCTTTCCCGTTTCCGGATTGTCAACATAGTATAATTCAAGGTGCTCAAAAATTTGATCCATGATTTCTAGGTTTTTCAACACCTCAAATCCGTTCGATTGAGCCCAGCAATTAGTTTGAATAAAAAACAGGAATAGAATTAATTGCATCTTCGATTTAATCGAATAAAAGAAATTAACTTTTGGTATTTGCATGATCAACTAGTTTAGTAATTAATTTTTCGACTTTATCCTGTATAAACTCGAACGTAGGAATTTCATTCGATGAATAAACAAAACAAATTGCGAATTCTTTTTTTGTGTTTTCTAACAACGTTTCTAAATGTACTTTATTCTTTCGAAATGCCTCTCGAACGAGTCTTTTTATAAAATTACGCTCTACTGCGCGTTTCACTTTTTTTTTTGGCACTGAAATTAATACTTGAAAAGGAACATTTTGCGGTAGTTTTGTTTCAAGCACAATTGCATACAATGGAAATTGTTTCAAGCGTTGACCATTTGCGAAAACCGCATCAATAACCAACTTACTACACAACTTATTTTCCTTTCCAAAATTTTCTTTCACGGAACAAAGGTACATTCAATTCAAGCAATTGAAAAACATTGTATTATTTTTGATGAATAAAACCTATGAACGTTAAATTTATTTTTGCCTTTGCACTAATGATGCTCTTTTCTATGAGCTGCAGTGAAGAGGCACCTGATACCGTTCAGTCATTTATGAAGCAGGATAAACAAATTGCTGACACGATTAATGATGCTTTCTTGAAAGACTCTTCTATTTTTTCTTCAATTACCATTGGTGGTCAATCCTGGATGAAATCTGATCTTCAACTGACTGAATTCTTAAATGGCGATCCAATTCCAGAAGTCTCTACCGACCAAGATTGGGTTAAATAT
>CAIUSK010000228.1 GCA_903901805.1 uncultured Flavobacteriales bacterium | reverse complement strand
TCCCGATGTGGATAGATTGGCATTGGTGTGTGAAGATGGTAGTATGTTTGGTGAAGAATATACCTTAGTTGCTGTTGGTGACTATGTGCTAAAACACACTCCTGGAAATACAGTTTCCAATATGTCATCTACCCGTGCATTGCGAGATGTAACTGAAAAATGGGGACAAACATATACTGCTTCTGCCGTAGGCGAAGTGAATGTTGTTGTTAAAATGAAAGAAACAAATGCTGTAATTGGAGGAGAAGGAAATGGTGGAATAATTTATCCGGAATTGCATTACGGCAGAGACGCTTTAGTTGGAATAGCACTTTTCTTAAGCCATTTAGCCGAAAAAAAATGTTTAGTTAGTGAGTTAAGAGACTCTTATCCGAAATATACTATTTCAAAAAATAAAATAGAATTAACTCCTGCCATTGATGTAGATAATATTCTAGTTGAAATGAGTAAAAAGTACCAAGACTTTGATGTGGATACCGTGGATGGCGTAAAAATATATTTCGATCAAGAATGGGTGCATCTGCGAAAAAGTAACACAGAACCAATCATTCGTATTTACTCAGAAAGTGTAAATGAAGAAAAGGCGCAACAATTAGCTGCGAAAATAATACAAGAGATTAAAAATCTTATCGTTTAATTCGTTTTTAATTCATCAATTTTTTGAAGGACATCATCTAAACCTTCTTTAAACTTCTCGAAATCCTCTTTGTATAAAAAGATTTTGTGCTTCTGATAATTTTCATAACCATCTTCACTTGTCACTTTTTTACTTTCTGTAACTGTGATGTACAGATCATTGCTTTTGGTGGATTTAACATCAAAAAAATAAGTGCGCTTGCCAGCTCTTACCGCTTTTGAATAAATCTCATTGTTTTGATCATTTGACATATACTCAATTTTAATCTACAATTTAGTAGTTGTTTTTACTTTTCAAGTAAAAGACGATTAAATCTGTGTAATAGTTTCTTCACACATCTTTAATATTTTTCTCACCTCTTCCAATGTTGGTGCCTCAGCATAATTCCGAAGAACTGGTTCCGTGCCTGAAGGACGAATCATTAACCAACGTTGATCATCGAAAAAGTACTTGAACCCATCTGTTGTTTGAAGTTCCTTCACTTGGTATTCACCAAAATGTGTGTATTTATTTTGGGTGCAATTTTCAATGATTTTATTCTTCAGTTCTTCCGTAATATGCAAGTCATTTCGTTCAAATTTAAACTCCCCTACTAACTCATACACCTCTGCAATCAATTCATCCAGGGATTTACCGGATTTAGCCATGAATTCCCAAATAATCAATCCCATCCAAATCCCATCACGTTCCGGAATGTGACCTTTTACTGCAATTCCACCCGATTCTTCACCACCTAATAATACATCTTCTCGTACCATGATTGAAGCGATTTCCTTGAATCCAATTTTAGTTATTCGTTGCTCTAAATTATAGATCTTACACAATTTATCCACGCGCGGAGTGACACTAAATGCAGTAGCGACCATTCCTTTAACGTGTTTATATTTAACTAAATAATGGATCAATAATAGTATAATATGGTGAGAGTCAATAAACTCCCCTTTCCCATTATACAAACCAATTCTATCGGCATCCCCATCTGTTGCCAAAGCACAATCAACATTACCCTTTAGCTTAATGTATTCCTCTAGTTCTTTCAGATTTTTAGCAATTGGTTCAGGTGCTTGTCCTTTAAATGAAGGATTATAGTCACAATGTAATAACTCAACCTCGGGTAGTATTTTTTTAATCACGTTTTGTCCAGCGCCATACATGGCATCATACACCAATTTCAACCCCGAATGACGAATAGCATGTAAATCAAAATTTGCCTTAACGTGATTAATATACATTGTTTCAAGGTCAATAATTTCAAGCATTCCTTTTGACTGCTCCACTAATAAGTCTATGTTTTTATACACAACAGTTGTTTCATCAGGAATTGAATCTTCTATTTCTTGTATATACTCAGGTTGTAATGGTCCACCAAAATCAGCTTTGACCTTATATCCGTTATAAGATGGAGGATTATGACTTGCAGTCAAAATAATACCAATTCTACATCCATAATTTTTAGTCCCTAATGAAAGCATTGGAGTTGAAATAAATCCTCTGTTCATATACACTTTAATTCCTTGAGATAGGAAAACCCTTGCTGCGGTTTCCATAAATAATTCTCCAGCAAATCGACAATCGTGTCCAATCATTATTTTTGGTTCAACCGATTGATTTAATAGCCATTTTCCGGTAGCCTCAGCCACTCGCGCCACATTTTCTACTGTAAAATCCTGTGCTATTATCGCTCTCCAACCGTCTGTTCCGAATTTAATCTTTTCTGCCATTTCTTTTGATATTATTTAGTAGTTAAGTAGACCTTTTTCAATTTCCAATAAGTAACGTTGAATCGTATTTTCAAGTCCCAAATATAGTGAATCCGAGATCAATGCATGACCAATAGACACTTCATCAATAAAGGGAATTTTATGAATTAAATAGGATAAATTATCTAAACTCAAGTCATGACCTGCATTTACCCCTAATGCTAATTCATATGCTTTTTGTGCTGTCAATATGAAATCATTAACGGCTAATTCCTTGTTTTTAGTATAATTTTCAGCAAATGGTCCCGTGTATAATTCAATCCGATCCGCTCCTATTTCCTTGACCATTTCCAATTGATGAATTTCAGTCCCCAAAAATAATGAAGTTCTAACTCCCATGTCTTGTAATTGTGCAATAATTTTTTGTAAAAAATTTTTATTCTCAATAACATTCCAACCAGCATTTGAGGTCAAAACTCCAGGAGGATCAGGAACCAAAGTAGCTTGTTGAGGCTGGATATCCTTAATTATTTTCATGAATCGTTCATCTGGGAATCCTTCAATATTAAATTCAGTTGTAACAACATCCTTTAATTCATAGACATCCCGAAGTGTTATATGCCTTTCATCTGGCCTTGGATGAACGGTTATTCCTTGAGCCCCAAAGCGTTCACAGTCAATCGCAACTTGAACCACATTGGGCGTAACTCCACCCCTCGCATTTCTGATTGTTGCAATTTTATTAATATTAACACTAAGTTTTGTCATTTTTCGCCTTAATTTTGCTTTGTCAAAAGTACAAACTTCATTTTTAAATTAGTACTTTGGTCACAATTTATGAGAGCAATTGATTTAATCACAGAAGAAATACCTCCTTTAGTTCATACAGACAGTGGAGAAAAGGCAATTAATTGGATGGATGAATTCAAAGTTTCACATTTGCCGGTATTAAAAAACGGGAACTTTGTTGGCGTTGTGTCTGAAGCGGATATTTTGGATAGATTGGATGAATCTGAAACGCTCGATCAATTATTTGATCATTTACCTCGACCTTTTGTTTTCGATCACGTGCACATTTACGAAGTTCTTTATAGAATGTCCGAATTCAAATTAAGCATTATGCCCATTTTGGACGAACAAGAAAACTATTTAGGATGTACCAGCGTTCATGTTTTAATCAATTCATTGGCTTCAACCGGAGGAATTAAAGAACCAGGAGGGATTATCGTTCTTGAGATGAATTCTATCGATTATTCACTGGCACAAATTGCCCGTATCGTGGAAGGTGAAAATGCCAAAATACTAAGTTCTTATATTTTTAGTTCAACCGATTCAACCCGCATTGAAGTAACGTTAAAAATCAACCAAAGTGATTTAACTCGAATTATTAGATCGTTTGAGCGGC
>CAIUSK010000227.1 GCA_903901805.1 uncultured Flavobacteriales bacterium | reverse complement strand
ATTTGAAAGAAATCCATTAAGGGCTGCGTACAATGATGCCCGGTTCTAACTGCAATTCCTTGCTTATCCAACAAAGTCCCGATGTCAAAAGGATGAATGTTGTCAACAACAAAGGAAACAACACTTGCTTTATTGGAAGCATTTCCAATTATTCTAACATCTTTAAACGTACTCAAAACCTCCTCAGCATAAACTAAAAGGGAATGCTCATATTCAATTACCTCTTGTATATTCAATTGTTGCATGAATTCAAAAGCCTTTCCTAAGGAAATTCCACCAGAAATATGCGGAGTGCCTGCTTCAAATTTATGCGGTAATTCGTTATAGGTAGTTTTAGCAAAACTCACTTTAGCAATCATATCCCCACCTCCTTGATAGGGAGGAAGACTCTCTAAAATTTGTTTTTTGCCATATAAAATCCCAACTCCTGTTGGCCCAAACACTTTGTGACCTGAGAAAACGAAAAAATCACAATCTAACGCTTGAACATCAATGGGGAAATGTTGAATGCTTTGTGCTCCGTCGATTAATACTTTAGCGCCAAAGGCATGAGCTTTTTGGATTAGTTCTTCAACTGGGTTTATTGTACCAAGTGTATTTGACACATGGGTGATGGAAAGTAATTTGGTTTTTTCTGATAGTAATTTCTCAAATTCTTCCAAATTTAGTTCACCGTTTTCATGTATAGGAATCACTTTGAGCGTTAATCCCTTTCGTTCACAAAGCATTTGCCAAGGAACAATATTGGAATGATGTTCCATGTAAGAAATTAGGATTTCATCACCTGAATGCAGTGTCTCTCCCAATGAAAAAGCTACTAAGTTTATGGAATCTGTTGTTCCCTTGGTGAAAATTATTTCACAAGATTCGGCCGCATGAATATACGCTTGAATGGTATTTCGTGCGTTTTCATAAGCGTTTGTCGCTTCTTGACTTAATAAATGAACCCCTCGGTGGATATTTGCATTCTCGTATGAATAATACTTTGTGATGGAGTCAATTACCAGTTGGGGTTTTTGAGCTGTTGCACCGTTATCAAAGTACACCAAATTTTTACCATTCACTTTTCGCTGTAAAATGGGAAACTGAGCTCTAATTTCTTCTGGGTTAAATTGGGGTGCATTCATAGTGCAAAAATACGAATCTTTAGAAGTTAATATGCTACTAAGACCTGAAAGGTGGCATCTATAACCTTCGCCATTCGACCAATATCAAGTGTTTCCATGGTATCTGTCATTTTATGGTAATTTTTGTTCCGATAAAAAGCAGTGTCTGTAATCATCAGCGCGTCTATTCCTATCTTCCAATAATTCAAATGGTCCGAAAAATCTATTCCCGGAAGTGATTTTGGTGCTGAAAATTTTTTTGCCTTGATTTTTCGTTCACCTCGAAATTTTTTAATAAATCGTTTTACAAAATGACCTGCTTGAGATTTTCGCACGAGGGTTATGTAATTCCCTTTTCCGCCATAAATTAATCTTAAGAAACCTATCGGGTAATCTTGTGATTTCTTGGTATCTTTGAAATAGGCAATCATTTCTAGGCTTACCATACCAAGTATTTGGTCCTTTATTCCTTCGATTGATTTAGCATGTACAGCACTTCCCATATAATCGGTCCGAAAAAAGGGTGGTTCCTCTAACGTATACGCTACTAAATCGATTCTGTTTTCAAGTTTTTTATGCTGTAATAACCGCCCCAATTCTAACAAACCTACCGTTCCGCTTGCGTTGTCATCTGCTCCTTCTTGATTTCCGCATACATCATAATGCGCACCGACAATAATCCGCTTCTTTTGATCAGTACCAAAACTTGCTATCACATTTCGATAGGTAATTCCATTTATTTTAAACGGTTGATAATACACGGTATCAGCATATTTTGAAAAATCTCGAAAAATATAAGCAGCAACCGAATCTAACTCATCCGGATTTTCAAAATGCCTGTAATTATCTCTTTTTGTTATCAAGCGCAAGTGTTCTCGAATCAAATTCGAATCAGATTCTAATTGAGCAAAGACTTGGTTAAAAAAAATAAATAAGGAGAATTGAAAAAATAGGACACGCATACTCGAAGGTACTAAGAATTTTCAAAAAGCTTTAAGATTCGCTTCTTTTTAGCCCTTCCGATTTAGTATTCTCACCAAAAGGGTGCTCAAAAATACAATGGTAATTGAGCTCAACGGCATTAAAATAGCAGCAACAAATGGCGTGAGATGTCCGCTGATTGCGAAACTGAGTCCTAAGGAATTATAAGTGATTGAGAATGCCAAGCAGATTTTTAAAATTAATCGTGCATTTTTAGCAGCCCGCAAAAAGGTGTGTAAACGAGTGAGTTTGGATGCCTCAATAATTACTTCTGAGCTGGGCGTGAATTGTGATAGGTTTTCCGAAACCGCAATACCGACAGATGCTGCTCCTAAAGCACCAGAATCATTCAATCCATCACCAATCATTAAAACTTTTTTTCCTTTTTGGTTGAGTTGTTGAATGTAATTGAATTTGTCAGCAGGACTTTGATTAAAACAGATTGAGGTTGAAATTGAAAAAAGTGCCTCTAGTCGATTTAAGTCTTTCTCATTGTCGCCAGATAAGACATGAATATGATAATCACCGAGCGATTCAACTAATTTTTCGATACCTTGACGCATTTGTTGTTGGAAAAGAAATTTTCCTTTAACCTTATTGTTTACAGCTATCCAAACCTCTGTTTCAATAGTATTATTGGATTCTTCCCCGCAAAATGATGCCTTTCCGATGCGGTATTCACTGTTCCTTATTTGTCCAGAGATACCCTCTCCTTTAATCTCAACCCATGAATCCACTTCGTCTAATTCTTGATGTCCTTCTTGTTTTAGCAAGGAATGTAATGCTCTCGATAGTGGATGAGTGGAAGCATAGGTGATTGATGCAATCTGGTTTTTTTCAGTTTCGGAAAGTCCTTCGCCTACAAAATGTATGTGCATTCTCGGTGTAGTGAGGGTGCCTGTTTTGTCAAATACGATATCAGTAATTTCATTCATTTTTTCAACAACAGTCGTATTTTTTAAGTAGAAACCTCTTTTACCCATCCATTGTAGGGTGTTTCCTAAGGTAAACGGAGAAGATAGAGCCAAAGCACACGGACAAGCTACAATTAAAATGGAAACCACTATATGTATTATACTAGCCGGTTCTATGAAGTACCAGGCAACTGCACTTCCTCCTGAAATAAGGAGAACAGCCGATAAAAAATAAACAGAGAGCTTATCTTGCAAAGAAATATGTTCTTTAGGATCTTTTTGCTGCATTACATCATTCCACAACTGAGTCAAGTGGGAGCGGTTGCTCTCTTTCAGAACCTTAAATTGAACTGGTTGCCCAAGTATTTTCCCTCCGGCAAAAACAAAATCCTTTTTTGATTTTTTAATCGGTTCGGCTTCACCAGTCACAAAGCTATAATCAATGCGGGCATCATCTGAAATTATTTCTGAATCACACGGAATTATTTCTTCATTTCGCACCATAAAAACATCACCGATTTCCAATTTTTCAACTTCCACATAGGTTTCTTTGCCTTCATGTAGTTTACAAACGGCAATGGGTAAATACATGGAATTATCATGTTCGAAGGACAGTGACCGGTAGGTGATGTGCTGAAACCATTTCCCAATGAGTAAAAAGAAGATAAATCCTGCAAAGGAATCCATATATCCTGGGCCATTTTCGCGCAAAATACTCCATGTGCTTTCGTAATACAAAGCAATGATTCCCAGCGTTATTGGCACATCTAAATTCAGACTTTTATTCTGAATGGCCTTGTATGCGGAAATGAAATAATCTCGTGCAGAAAAAAATAGAACAGGAAGTGAAATCAGTAGGGATAAGTAGGCTGTAAAAGTTCGGAAGGGGGCATAGTTCTCGTCAATCCCAAGGTATTCCGGAAAACTCCATAGCATTATACTTCCAAAGGCAAAACCGGCAATTCCGATTTTATATAGAAAAACACGATCGAGTTTTTTTTCTTGATCTTTTCTGTTGCCAAAATTGGGTGTGTAACCAATCGTCTCCAACAAGGTTGCCACATCAGAAAGTAGCATTTCCTGAGCAAAAATAATTGTCGCTTCTCGTTTGGGAAAGTTAACTTGTGTATGCTTAATAAGCGGGTTTATTTTTGAAAGATTTTCTAGTAAATAAACACAGGATGAGCAATGAATTTGAGGTAAGAACAACGTTACTTTTGCCATTTCATCATCCTCAAATTCAACAAATTTTTTCCTGAAATTTTCGGTGTCTAAAAAACGATATTGTTCCTTTGATTTCGATCCAGGACGATTTCCGGCTTGGTTTTCAATGGAATAAAAAGAATCTAAATCACTTGACTTTAATACTAAATAAACACTTTTACATCCACTACAACAAAAGGAGTGATTGTCAGTTGTGATTGGTTTACCAACAACCGGTTCTCCACAATGATAGCAAGTTTCGCTCATATCGTTTTAGAAAATAACGGTTTTTCAGATCGCCCTGCCTCGTGCAGATAAGTGTCAAATGCCATGCATGCGTTTCGCACGAAAGGGATTCCTTTTTCAGTTAATTGAAATCCGGAAGGCAATTCGCGAATTAATTCATCCGTAACCATTTCCTTCAACCTGGCTCTAATATCGGACTTGTATTTTTCGGAGGAAGTTTCTCCCCAGTTCATTTGAAAATGGCACATCAGAGAAAGGATATATTTTCTAATTTCCACATCTTCTTCTGAAAGAATATGCCCTCGTAGGATGGGTAGTTTTCCTTCTTTTAATCTATTTTGATATTCCTCCAACGATTTTTCATTTTGCGCAAATCCAAACCAACTATCAGAAATCGCCGACATTCCTAGTCCAATCAGTAAAGGAGTTTCTTGTGTTGTGTAGCCCATAAAATTCCGATGCAATTTCTTGTCTCGCATGGCCAAGGTCATATGGTCTGAAGGTAGGGCAAAATGATCCATTCCAATTGAGATATACCCAGCTTGAATAAGTTTTTCACTCGCCATTTCATAGAGCTCGCGTTTTTCAGCATCTTGCGGAATATCTTTTTCATCAAACCCACGTTGACCATTGCCTTTGATCCACGGAACGTGAGCATACCCGTAAAGCGCAATGCGATGAGGCAAAAGTTCAATTGTTTTTTGAATGGTAGTTTCAAATCCTTTCAGTTGCTGCTTCGGTAAACCATATACTAAATCATGACTAATAGATTCGTACCCAAGTTTTAGCGCGTATCGATGAATTTCTTTTACTTTTTCAAATGGTTGATGTCGGTGAATCGCTTTTTGAACAAGAGTGTCGTAATCTTGAATACCGATACTCAATCTTCTAAAGCCGAAATCAAAAAGTTGTTCGGTATGCGCTTGCTTCATGAACATAGGGTGTGCTTCAAAACTCAATTCATGTGTTGCAGGATCTACAGTGGTGTTATTGAAAATGTTCTTTACTAATTCGACTAAATTTTCAGGAGTAAAAAAAGTGGGAGTTCCGCCACCTATGTGCAGTTCCTTAATAATTGGTGTGAATTCAAACAGTTCTTTGTAGAGACTCCACTCTTTTTTGAGGCTTTGCATGTAAGGAATCTCGTTTTGGTGATTCTTGGTAATGCGTTTATGGCAACCACAAAACGTACAAAGTTGCTCGCAAAACGGCAAATGAAGATAAACACTAACTTCTTTTGACTTAAATTCCTGTTTATTACGATCTAGAGTTTGCTGCCAATCTGCTATGTTTAAGTCAATATTTTTCCAAAACGGCACAGTGGGGTAGGAGGTATATCTTGGACCTGGAACGTTGTATTTTCGAATCAGTTGTTGACTTTTTTTCACAATACAAATGTATAAATCGTGCTAGCTAGAAAACATGATAATTATCAAGAAAAGACTACTATTTCTATTTTTTAGCGTCTGTAAATTGTATCTTTACAAGTTTATGTTTGAATTAGCCGCTAGTTAAATTGTGATAAGTCTGAAGTATTATATTAGTTTCATTGTTACAGTCCTTGCTTTTCAAGGGTTTTCTCAACTAATTCAGCCATTTAATGCACGTTATTCTACCTCACAGAAAGGAGGTATTCGTATATTATCTAATGTTTCTGTTTCTTGTAATTCGGGATCATCTTGTACGTCAGCGACTTCAGAAATCCCCCCAAGTGGTACAAATTCCAATGGAGGATTTACGATGAATTATGTTGATTTGGACGGACTTTCTTCCACATTTATGTCCTCTAGTGATAGTTTGAATTTATTGAATTGTAGTGAAATCCTTTGGGCAGGACTTTATTGGAGCGGCAGGGCAACATCGAGTGTCACCAACTGGAATCTTCGTAATCAGGTAAAAATTAGAGTAGGAAATGGTGCATATCAAAATCTTTCTGCGGATGAATTAGTGAATGCTCAAAGTCTCGGCACTCATCCAAGTTATCATTGCTTTAAAAATATTACATCCATTGTTCAAGCCGCTGGAATTAAAGCCCGATTTACTGTGGCAAATGTTGTAACACAAACAGGAGGTTCCAATTACTGGGGAGGTTGGTCGATCATTGTCGTTTACAAGAATGTTTTTCAGTCCATGCGAAACCTAACCGTCTTTGATGGCTTTGGGAAT
>CAIUSK010000226.1 GCA_903901805.1 uncultured Flavobacteriales bacterium | reverse complement strand
GTGGATGCACAAGGAAAAGTAATTGACCAACGTTCAATTGACATGAAAGACGGAATAAATATGTTTGTCATTAATCAAACCCTGAACCCGGGAATCTACTTCCTGAATATTACCAATGGTATAAAATCTACCCAAGTAATCAAACACGCTGTTAAGTAGTCACTTATTATAAATTGAAAAGCCCTGATGGTAACCATCAGGGCTTTTTTTATGCAAAAAAATGTAACTAATATTTAGTCTGCGTAAATCGGTTCTAGGTCATCTGATTTTATCCAACCAGCAGTAGTTTTTCCATTGTATTCATTGGTGAATGTCACATAAACAAAATTGCGTTGCGTTTTTTCAACGGTAATTCGGTCATTTTCAATGAGGAATGATCCTTTTTTTGTTTTTTCATCCGGCATAGAATAGAAGTATGTTTTTTTTACCGCCACAACCGCATCGGAATAAGCTTCAAATCGGTTTGCTTTACTCGCTTTTTCAGCTACTTCTTTTCTACGGTTTTCTTCCGTATTTACTTCTGCAGCTTCGCTCTCCTTTGTGTCAATATTCTCTTGTTTTTGTTCTAGTTTTTTCTTTTCTAGTTCCAATTCTGCTTGCTTCAGTTTTAGCTTTTCTTTTTCAATTTCGGAATTGGCATCTGTTGAACCACCACAATTGGTGATTAAAAAAAGGGACGCAAAGCTTCCTGCTAAAATAATTTTTCTATTCATATGTGTTTTATTTAATTTACTCTACCAATTTCTCTTCGGGCAATTATTTTATTCCCATTATCCAACGTTATAATGTCAGCGCATTTATTGGAACGACTCCCTCCTACGCTCTTTTCATAGTTGAAGTAAAACGTCACTTTAAACTCACGCTCTGTATTTGTTTCTCGAATTAATGTAATATCCAAAATCTCATGTTCTTTTGAAACGTAAGCATTGTAACTTGGAAGCTCGGTTTTTGAATAGGTACTTCTCAACGATGCGTTGTAATAGCGGTTAATATAATCGTTCATTGATGAATAATCGAATGCATTATCAAAATCACGGTAAAAATCTCGAAGTACAGAAACTTGATTGTTTTCACTTGGCTTGGAAGCATACACTTGTCGTTCCTCTGTTTTATCGGCAGGGCTTTGTTCCGCAGAAGATGCTTTATTGGAGGAATTTAGTTTTTCACGCTCTAATTCGATCTTCTGTTTTTCAAGTTCTAGTTTTTCTTTTTCAATCTTAAACTGTTCATCGTTATTGGATCCGCAAGAAACTATGACACCAGAAAAAAGAAAAAGGGCAATAGCTATTTTTAGAGAAGACACTAATTTCATGATACTTTTTTTCCAAATTTATAGAAATTCATGAGAAAAAAGTGCTTTTTCTTAAATTATTTTGCTCATACCTCTAGCATGAATTCAGATGTCTTATGGAACGTAATATCTGGATAATCCTTTTCGGCCATACTCAATAAAAAGGTAGTTTCGGCTAGAAAAACAAGGTTGTCATCTTTATCCATTGCCAAATGATTTACTTTGGCTCGTTTGAAAGATTCTAATTGTTCTTTGTTTTCAGTGGTTACCCAACATGCTTTGAAATAATTTCTCGGCACAAAACGGCAATTGGCGCCATATTCATTCACTAAGCGATGATTTATTACCTCAAATTGTAATTGTCCAACGGTTCCAACAATTTTTCTATTTCCGGGTTGCTGAATGAATAACTGAGCCACTCCTTCATCAATTAATTGGCGAATTCCTTTCTCCAATTGTTTGGATTTCAACGGATCTAAATTTTCCAATTCCATAAAAATTTCAGGAGAAAAACTAGGTATTCCTTTATACATCATAATTTCTCCCTCTGTGAGCGTGTCTCCAATTTTGAAATTCCCGGTGTCATACAGACCGATTACATCTCCCGGATACGCATCATCAATTACACTCTTATCCTGAGCCATGAAGGAGGTTGGATTGGCAAATTTCATTTTTTTATCTAAACGAACATGTTGGTAAAAAGTGTTTCGTTCAAATTTACCAGAAACAACGCGCAAAAATGCAATTCTGTCTCGATGTTTAGGATCTAGGTTGGCGTGTATTTTAAAGACAAACCCGCTGAAATTATCATCTGTTGGCTCCACTTTTCGTTTATCTGTTTCACGCCCACGTGGTGAAGGCGAAATTTCGCAAAAAGTATCCAATAACTCTTTAACCCCAAAATTGTTAACAGCTGATCCAAAAAACACAGGTGCAACATCTCCTGACAAATAATTTTCACGATTAAAGGCATCATACACTGCTTCGATCATTTCCAATTCTTCGCGTAATTCCGAAGCTGGCATATCACCAACAAGTTCATTTAATGCCGGGTCATTTAGGTCTGAAATTGAAATTATCTCATTGGAAATTTTAGTCTTATTTGCGGCAAACAGATTTAGTCCTTTTTGATAGATGTTATAAACTCCTTGAAATCGATCTCCCATTCCAATCGGCCATGTAAGCGGTCGCACTTTGATGTCCAACGTTTTTTCGAGTTCATCCAATAATTCGAACGGATCTTTTCCATCCCGGTCCATTTTATTGATGAAAATTATTACGGGAGTTTTAC
>CAIUSK010000225.1 GCA_903901805.1 uncultured Flavobacteriales bacterium | reverse complement strand
CTCTCAAATTTTCCTTTTTTAATCCTTTTAAGATTTTGTATTCTTTAGTTGTTAACCCTGCCCAGTTTTTCGTGATAATATCAGTTAATGTAGCAAACTGAGCACCTTCTTGAACTCCAACTCGTTTCCATTCATCGGTTAATTCTTTTCGAATCTCAATACTTTTCAAGCGCTGGTTGATCCAATTTTCTGAATACCCCAAACGTCTATAATTCTCGAGAGCACGATCAATGCTAATTTCTGGATCTTCCATTTCATCAAGCCGTTCGCTTCCAACTTGTGCGAGCCAAAGTTTAAAAGGCTCTGCTTTTGGGGATGGAATAGATTGAATCAATCGAAAAAGTTGTTCGGCGTCTGCAACATCTGTTTTATAGAATTTCCCATCCGAAGAAATCATTTTCAGTTGGTTACAATTTGTAACCAACTCACTACCTTCTTTTCTTAGTCTGTGTTTTAGCACCTTCCAATAATTATTTGGATTTGGGCTATCCGTTAACACAGCAATAACATCCACGATAGAAAAATACCATTTATTTTGTTCGTCGATCCAAGCTGTTCGAACAGGTTGTTCATTGAAATTTTGTAAGAGACTCATTTTTTAGGATTGTTATCTAAATATACAAAAATTCGGTGAATAATAAATTATTTATTGAAAACAAAAAGCCCACCTCGACTTGATTCCATAAACTCATCATGAATAGCTCGGTGGACTTTGATTTAAATAAAAATTGAAATCACCCTCCTCGATTCTCCTTCAAGGGAGGAGGTTTGTTTTTCCTACTTGAGGAGGGACTTAGGGGGGTGATACCAAAGAAATTAAATTTACTGCAACGCAATCTACCTAACCGCTGCTCACAGCCACATAAAATTGTAATTAAGTAATAGCATCTTGAAAACTTGCAGATCGTGTTGAACAATGATCGTTTATTCTTCAAGTACTTAGAAATAATGCTCTGAAGAATTTTTGCAATTCAAATCAGATTTAATGTAAGCCAAAAGTAGCCACACCTTTTAAACTTTGCATCAATTATTATTCACTAAAAAATGAAAAGATGAAAAGAAAAATTACGCTCTTAGCCACGGGTGTCTGTTTGTGGCTATCTAGTGGGCAGGCGCAAACACCTTGTGCTAATGACTTTAACGGATTTGTTGCGTCCAAAAATGTGGGGGCAACGGGTTACGTCCAATTAAAAAACGGGTTTGAGGAAAAAGCCTCTCAAACCTACAATTATCAAGGTCCAGGCAAAATTGTGAGCGTGAGGGTGTATGGAAACAATCCTGTTTTAGGTTTTTTATCTGGCGTACCTTTACGAATTGGGGTTTATAACGTAGATTTAAGTGGTAAACCAACCACTCCTATTGCTACAGTAAACCATACTTGGTGGTCTTATCCAGACAATGGAACGGGCTATATTAACGTAACTTTTCCTGGAGGAGTAAACGTTAATAACCGTTTTGCTTTAACAGTTGAGATCATTACTGGTTTTCCGTTTGGAAGCACTTTCGATCTAAAATATACTGGAAATGCGGAAGGTTTGGGTCAAGATTTGGCTTCTCTAGCAGGTACATCAACCGGGTACAATTGGACGAGTGCCATGACTAGTTTTGGAAAAGATGGTGATTTTTACCTCGTTCCAACTATGTCAAATACGAATAATCCATTATTTACTACAGCTTCCAACTGTTATCAAACAAATGGGGTGGTTTCCTTTGAGAATGGATCTCAATTTACTAAAGATAGCATGTTTAACTTAATTGGATCCACTCAATATATGGGATCAAATTATTTTTATTCCTGGGATTTTGGTGATGGTTCACCCGTTTCTCATGTTACTAATCCAACACATGCTTACGCTACAGGGGGTGCTTACACCGTTACATTGACTACTACAATTGTGGGATGGAATGCTGTTTGTACACGTACTTTCTCTAAAACAATTTCAGTTGGTTTAGCGGTAAGTGCTACAAGTGTTGTGAATGCAACGTGTTTTAGTTCAGCAACTGGAAGCGTTACAGCGGTTGGTTCTTTTGGATCTGCACCTTATTCGTATAATCTAAATGGGGGAGTTTGGCAATCAAGTGCCAATTTTACTGGTTTGACAGCAGGAACTTACACTTTGAATGTAAAAGATTCAAAGGGGTGTACTTCTTCAACAACCTTTACAATTACTCAACCTGCTAGCATATTATTTAATACGATCCCAACCACCAATGCAACGTGTGGTTTAGCAAATGGCGCCTTTACGTGTGTCGCTTCAGGTGGAGTTGCTCCACTTCAATATAGATTAAATTCAGGATCTTTTGTTTCAAGTGGAACATTTTTGAATTTAATTGCCGCAACGTATCAACTCACCGTAAAAGATGCCAATGGGTGTACTGTAAATACAACTGTATTTATCAATTCTCAAGCTGGTCCTTCTTTAAGTTTTCCGAATAGTACCAATGTAAGTTGTTTCAATGGAAATGATGGTACAATTACATTAACCTCAACCGGTGGAACAGGAGCGGTTCAATATAGCGTGAATAATGGAATCAATTTCCAATCTTCGGGTACGTTTACTGGCTTGACGGCTGGAACTTATTTATGTTCAGTTAAAGACAATGCAGGCTGTTCAAGTTATGCAAGTGTCGTAATAACACAAGGACAAGAATTGAATTTAACAGCTAATGCTGTTTCTCCTAGTTGCCATTCAGGTAACAATGGAACGATTACAGTTGCATCAACTGGAGGGACTGGAACACATAGCTTTAGTGTAAATGGCATCAATTATCAGTCGTCGAATTTATTTACTAATTTGTTTGCTGGAACTTATACAGTTTATGTGAAGGATATTACAAGTTGTATTAAAACTGCTACTGTGGTAGTTGGTCAACCAGCGACTTTAACGATAACTCAAACTCTTGCAGCAGCGTCTTGTTATGGTGCGGCAACTGGTTCAATTCAAGTAGTTGGTGTGGGCGGTACGTCTCCTTTTACTTATAGTATTGATGATGAGAATTTTGAAACATCCGGATTATTTGAAAATTTACCAGCAGGAACATATGGTGTTACAACGCACGATGCTAATGGTTGTGAACGAACTGATTCTTTAGTAATTGGTCAACCTGCAGCGCTAACGGCAACAATAAATACAACAAACGCAACATGTACATCCTCTAATGGATCTATAATGGTAGTTGCAGCTGGAGGTAGTGGATCAAATTATCAATATAGCTCAGATGGTGTAAATTTTTCATCTAATGGATTATTTGCAGGTTTGGATGCAGGTACATATTTTGTGGTAATAAAAGATGGTTCTAATTGTAAAAACACCGTTTCAGGAGTTGTTGCTTCTTCTGGTGGGCCAACAATTGCTGCATCTACTTCTCAAAACGTTTCTTGTCACGGTGGTAATGATGGTGCTATTTCGGTTACGAGTGTAACAGGCGGTACTGGAATTCTACAGTATAGCAGAAATGGTATTAATTTTCAGACTTCACCAAATTTCACAAGTTTG
>CAIUSK010000224.1 GCA_903901805.1 uncultured Flavobacteriales bacterium | reverse complement strand
TCTTTCACTTCAATTTTGCGTTGGTCAATTACTTTTCCTTGTGCATCCACTATGTTTAGTGTACATGCGCCTAGAATTTCTTTGTTGTTCACAATCACTTGGAATTCGCTTCCGGATGGGTTCGGGTAACTTGTGAAGTATCCAACTGTTGTTTCAGCACAACTCACATTGATTGGATCATACAATTTCTCCTTGCCATCAATATCCACTTGACGTAAACGGTAGTAGTTTGAACCATTAGTACCGTTGTTATCAACCGTTTGGTACGTCAACAACTCATTGGATGTTCCTGCCGAAGGTATTGTTGCCAACACTCTCCATGTTTCACCATCTGTAGATTTCTCTACATCGAAATGCGAACTATTGAACTCAGAGGCCGTTTGCCAAGTTAAATCCACCATTCCTTCGTTACACGTTCCGTTGAAGGAAAGTAGTTCGACTGGGAGGGGGTTTTGATTGTTTCCACCGCCATTGAACCAGCTAAATTCTGTGATTCCGCTTGAAGTAATGAAATAATCACCATTTCCTGCATCGGCAGCTGAAACATGTGATCCTGCCAATTCCCAACTAGCGTGATTCGTAGATCCTTTTGAACGAATCAAACGAATAGTCCCTGGATCATAAAGGTTATTACCACTCGTGTTGGATACCCAACCCGTTGTCAACGTTGATGGATTTTGTAACCTAACTTTCAACGTGTAAGGAGTAGAATTTAAAGCAGCATAATCGTCACCACTTGCGTCATAAGGCGTAATATCCCAATATCCCTCTTCTTCTGCATTTTGAATAGCCTGAGGATAGCTTCCGCTGCTATAGTTTAAAGGTAGGCCGGCGTAATTATTTGGAGCTGGACCCGTTACATATTCCGCGATGATATATCCTCCAGTGCCTGGATCGGAAGTGAAGTTTACTTGTGCATAACGGTTAGTTCCTGCTTTTGGACCTGTCTTAACACCCAATGGGAAGATTCCACTGGCTTGAGAAGTAGGATTGGCTGTTGTTCCAAACCAACGTTTCATTGGACCACGTACAGTTCCTGTTGCCCATGAGACTGAACCTACACTAGAAGCACTTGTTCCAATTTCAAGGATGTTTAAAGAAGATGTAATTAAATCTCCAGCAGTCATAGTGAGCGCACCACTTACTTTTAGGGGTTTACTTAATGTAACAATTCCCGCTGTTTTATTTATAGTCATATCTTGAATTGCAATTTCATTCACTGAACCACTTATCGTTTGATTATTTGAACCAGTCAATTTGAAATGTGATGAAGTAGCAATTGGGCCATTTACCACAATGTCGTGTTTGATCTCTGGAGTAGATGAAAAGGTAAGCGACGCTCCTCCAAACTGCTTCATTTGATAAAACGTAGATGTACCATTATCTACAGTTTGAGTTCCATTTGACTTCGTAAACAAAACATATCCTGTACCCGGATCAAATATTGCTGAATTACTCCAATCACCTTGAATGGTAATACCAAAAGATTGTTGATCATCTGATGAAAGAGCACTAATAGTTCCTACTGTATTCGTTAAATTTCCAGTCATTGTCAAGTCACTTGCTAAATGAAGAGTACCAGCTCCGGTATGTTGTATATTAGAAAAATCTGACCCTGCCTCCATGAAAAGTGTTTGTGAACCTGAGGCTTTATTGAATATAACGGATCCAATTCCTGGAAATAAACCAAAGTTTCCTAAACCATCTGCACCAATAGAATTTGAGTAATTCCCGCCAATTGTTAAATTAAAATCATTTAAATTCAATGACCCATCTGTATTTGTAACATCGTCATTTGCAATTACATTACCAGCCAAAACCCTTGTTCCAAAATTTGACGATAAAATCTTATTATAAGTAAGCGCAGGGATATTTTGTATTCCCGTTGCGTTGGCAAAATTTACTGTACTTGTAGAAGGAGTAAATGTACCGTTCACATTTAAAACATTTCCAGTTCCAGTAAAATTCACTGTATCATTTCCAGCGACGAATGTTTTTCCAGATCCAATCGTAAGCGCTCCGAGTATTGTTAAATCTTGGCTCAACGAAAGAGATCCACTTGCTCCATTTAAAGTTAAATTATTGACATTTTGTTGTAAAGATGATGCCGGTAAAGTCAACGCATTCGTATTTCCGAAATTCAAATTAGAACTTAAATTACTTGCATCGATTGAACCTGTTGTGCGAGTCATTGTTGATCCGTTCATCGTGAAGGTATTTGGTCCAGTCGCTAAAACACCATCTGTTAATGTTAAGGTATTTGCAACTGTCGTATTTGAGCCTAACGTTAATCCTCCTACACGATTTACTGTAAGTTTTGCAATATCTCCACTAAACAAAGAAGCAGGAATAGTTAATGCAGCAGCATTTGCTCCAAAAACTAATATTGAAGAGGCGTCTGCCGAGTTGATTGTGCCATTTGTTCTTCCAAGCGTATTTCCAGTAAACGTTAAAGAAAACGCACCCAAAGTTAAACCTCCCTCTATTAAGTTAAGTTCATCATTGATTGTAAGATTGGATGCTGTTGTAAACGTACTTCCAGTTGAGTTTATAACAAGACTTTTAAAATTAGCAACATTAGAAATTGTACTAGTTATTATGGTAGGACAATTAACTATTAATGAGGAATTGGTTGTTGTTTTAAGGTTATTTGGATTACTTAAATAACCTCCATTAAGTGTTAAACTATAATCAGACAATTGCAAGTTTCTAGTCAACGTAATAGTACCTCCAACAACTGTATTTCCTGTAAGGGTTTTTGTTGTACTTCCAGTTCCTGCAATCGTTAAATTATTATAGGTTGCGGGATATACTAATTGATTGTTGTTGGTACCTGTGTAAGAAACAGTTGATCCAGTAAAAGTTATGCTTGCAGTAGGGTCTGCTATTATTGGCATACCATTATAAGCTAAGCTTAAAGATTTAGCATTTAAATTAAAGGTAATATTTGCTCCAATATTCACCAAACCATTTACTATTGTAGTGTTAGCTAAAGTTTTTATTCCAGTTCCTGATAATCCTAACGTTCCATAAGTTGTGTTACGAATAGTTTGATTTCCTGCTCTTGTGTAATTTACAGTTGCACTTGAAGCCAACAAGATTCCTGTAATATTTGGAGCAACCGCGGTTGCAATACTAAAAGGCGCACCTGTTGCAGATAAATTTAAAATCTTTGATTGTAAATCTAAAGTAGTATTATCACCTATAGTAACTATTCCACTTGCGGAGGTTGTTCCAGTTAAAGATTTCACTCCTCCTGTAGTTGCTCGTAAAAGTGAATAACTTAAAGCAGGAATTG
>CAIUSK010000223.1 GCA_903901805.1 uncultured Flavobacteriales bacterium | reverse complement strand
GGGCATCCTTTATTTGCAGCTGGGCCAGGTGTATTCGGGCAATCATCGTCTTTATCCAGTAAGCCATCTTTATCACTATCAGGCCATGGACAACCATTGTTCTCTTTTGGTCCTTTTTCAAGTGGACAACCATCTAAATAATCCAATATTCCATCTTTGTCAGTATCCGGGCAACCATTTAATTCTTTCGGACCAGGAACCGTTGGACATCCATCTTCAATATCCCTAATTCCATCTCCATCTATATCCGGACAACCGTTCAGCGCAATCAAACCAGAATCTGAAGGGCAATCATCTTTACTATCTATTAAACCATCATTATCGGTATCTGGACAACCGTTAAAAATCTTCAATCCTGCCACATCTGGACAGCTATCATTTTTATCAATTATTTTATCGCCATCTCGATCTGGACAACCAAAAAATTCTTTCAATCCAGCAACATCCGGGCAGCTGTCATTTTTATCCATAATTTTATCGCCATCTCGATCTGGACACCCTCTAAATTCAACTAATCCTGAATCCAGCGGACAATCATCTTCAGAATCCATTATTCCGTCTTTATCGGTATCTGGACAGCCTCTAAACGCCCATGTACCTGGCACATCAAAACACTCATCCTTATTATTTGAAACCTTATCTCCGTCTTTATCTTTAATTCCATCGTACAAAATAGGAACTCGAACACCTGCATAGAATTCTGCTCCTCGAATTTGCCCTGTAGCAGTTAAAAGTCTATAATCAGTTACACCTATTGTTAACGGTCCTAATCGCGCACCAATTCCAGCTTTGAATCCACTATACTCATTAATAGAAAGAGGAACATGCAAACCAAACCAAGCGTAATCAAAACTTGGTGTTATTGAAAATTGATTGGGCACTTTCACTTTAGCCGCTCGTTTAGGTGAAATCATATTCAACATTCCAGTTGCATTCACATAAAAATATTTCCAAATATGATAATCTACTTGCAAACTGAATGCAGAAGGCGTTCGCATTGTAAAGGTGGACGATGTATCTTGATTCGCAACCCATTGAGAATTTCCTGCAGCAGTTGATTCCTGCATTAACGTATCAATAATTTGATCAAATGACAAAAAACTTGAAGCCGTTTCAAATCGATTCAAATCAAATTTCTCTTGTACATTCACTGTGAAATCACGGCTCAAACCACCCTTATTAAATCGAAGTGATCCCAAATCTAAAACTGAAGCTCCTACACGTAGTTTGTATTTATTTTTGTTAAGCATCCAAAGATTGGTTTCACCATCCATGTCATATTTAAACTTTTTAAAATCAGGTCTCCATTCATAAACAACACCTAAATCTAATCCTAATCCAAATTTAGAAGCCGCTTTTGGCAAACCAAATTTATTCGTCTGGATACTACCGTTTACCAAATCATCAATATTATCAGAATAGCCGTAAGCAAAATCTCCCTGTAATAAAAATGAAGTGTCTTCATCAACTAATCCATATTTAAAGTTATCTGTATAAACATATGCTGCCGTATAACCCTGCAATAGTTTTAATTTTCCACCCGCTTTGAAAAAGTGTTTTTCATTTTTCGTATTGATTACTTGAGAATAATTTATGCCGTATTCCGTCCAAGACATGTGATTTAAATTCAATAACTCTTCGGGCAATGCTCTACCCCACAGATCACTTGTGTCCAATCCAGATTCAGCCAATACCGCCAAACGAGAATCGAGATTATCAAGATTCGTTATTGTTCTCGCTTTTGCAGTAAATCCAACTGCAATTTTTGGAGTAACGTGAAACATAAAATTGATTAAATCAACTTGTAGATTCGAATAAATTCCTCTTGCAGCAACGGTAGAAGTATCATACAAATGTTTAATAATTCCTTCGCTAAATGGTTGTAAATTAAAATCTTCAAATGGTTTTTTTCCCCAACCATTGAATATTGCAGTATCTCCGAACGATTTTCCCCACCAGTATTTATCACCAAAAACACTTTGCTGACGATCACGCATGAAATTAGCATCGAAATAACCGAAATTTTGATAGGTATTCATGTTTAAACTGCCCAAATTTAAATCAAAGGCAAACCTTCCATCCACAAAGCTAGCAGGTTGAATATCGGTGGCCATTACCCCACCATAATTACTCGATTGAACACCTAAATAAGATTGACTAAATCCAAAATGAGATAGCGCTATTAAAATGGAAAGAACTGTTGCTTTGTTAAACGTTTTCATAAGAGCAATTACTTAATAAAATACTGAACTAAATATCCATCAACAATAGTAGTTAAAGTAACGGAAAAACCTGCGCTTTGATTTAAAGAGACTTTTTTCGATCCTCCAATCACACCTTTAACATACATCCTACCTTTGGAATCGTACAAATATACATTGTTTTCTGTGCCGTCAACTACAGAGAAATAGATTTCTTTATAGGAATTTTTATAGATGCTTGAAGCGGAAATTCGAGTATTACCAAATTCCTTTTCAAAAAGAACCTCTTTTAGGTTTGATGAAATTACAAGTTTATTTGACGCCATAGAAACAGAATACAGGTTCGAATCTAGCCATACCGCATCCAATAAAAGTTGAGAAGTTATCTTTTTATCCTCTTTATTCTCATTCTGTTGATCCTTGGTATTGAACAATTTCAAATAACCATCTACTAATCCTACAACAAGAGCTGAATTTGGTTTATCAACTAGAATAGGTTGAGATTCCAATGGGAATTGATTGATTAGCTTGTTATCTGTCAAAGAAAAAACAAGGACCTTTGTATGCCCCTTTATTACCGCATTAAGCTTAGAATCTGTAGTAAAAAAATCAAGTTGACTCCAATTATCCTTTTCGGACAGCTTCACCTTTTTTGAAACAAGGCCTTTAGCGTTATAAAGAATTATTTCATTTTTTGAATTAACAATCCCCAATCCAATTTGCCCATTATTAATAAAGACATTAGCTGGACAAACATAATCTGCATCATTATTTTTGATGGGGAATCCTTCTAAGTATTTACCCTGTTTATCTAGTAAATGAATTGATTTTGCAGTTGTAATAGATACAAAATCTTCTTTATTCCATTTTAGCGCTTGGATTTCACCGATTGGAGTCTCTCCAATATTCTTTTTCCAAGTTTTAACAGAATTTTCAATCCCTTGTATAATTCCTTGCTCCGTCAAGCAAACAATATTTCCTTTTCCATTAAACGTTTTGAAATCTCGGATTTTTCCGGTTATTTGAATCGAGCTATATTCCAAATCTGTATTTAAACTTAATTTTTCATTCTTTAATTTTACTTCTGTTTGAATTAGTTTGTCACCTAAAACAGAAATTGCTGTATTTTTAAATTTCCCCAAGGAACGATATGACACTGATTTAGGTAGATTCATCATCAGCTTATTAAGATCTTCATCATTGTATACCCAAGTTTTATTTAATTCAATCTCAGTAAAAACAAGATCAACAGCCTCTTTTGAGGTAGAAAAAACCGCCATGTTATCAATTGTTTTGACGAAATAATTAGCCCGTAAAGCTCCCATTTTTGGCGAAACAACTAATGAAGTATATTCACCCGTCAATGTATTGTCTTCAGGTAATTGAAGTGTTTCATTTAAGTTTTGTACTATATTCTGTCCTTCAATAAATTGACACATATAAACACGCTTATTATCAATGTTAAATGACACAAATCCTGATTCAACCCATTTACATATTGGACCTTTAGCATATACCGGGTCAATAGATTTCAAATAGGTAGATTCATAAAAGCAATAATTCTCCGCTTTAACAGGTATGTAGGATTGAAAAACAGTTTGATCCTCTACTAATTTTCCTCGAATTCCATTAGCGTTTTTAGAATGATATTCAACCGTATTTTCATTTTTCAAATAAATATCTATGAAATTTGTTTTGGCATTGCCTAACGTTGCGATTGAAGCAGTTGCATTTCGATCCAATTGGCTATAATCAAATTCGAATCCCT
>CAIUSK010000222.1 GCA_903901805.1 uncultured Flavobacteriales bacterium | reverse complement strand
TAAATCAACAAACCATTGCAATCCCTGCAGTTTGGCTGCTTTACATTGAACATATTTCCAGCCAAGATCTGAAACAAAAAAGGTGTATTTAACGTTCTGCAATTACATGGTTCGTTCTGCGTTAGATAATATTCGTAGCTCCCCATTTCGTCTGGCACAACAACCGCAAGTACTCCATTGGTCCTACTTTTTTGATCTTCTCTGGTCTGCTCTTTTAGAGAATATGAAATTTCCCAGGGTATCCATTGATGTTGTTCCTGTTTGAGAGTATCCTTCATACCTTTTGAAATAAGAACAATGGTAACGCTGCTTCTAAATAATTTGTCCGCTAGTTTAGAACCAATAGTACCTCTTGCGAAATCTTCCAGACTTTCACCGTCCTTTTCGCCAACGTAAACATGGTCATCCGCTGTTAGTGTCGATATTATATCATCGACGTAATCCCGACAGCGGGTAGCTCTGTTTACCCATTGTTTTACACCATTTACATCATCATAATAGCGATCTTGAATTTTTTGCACTTGTTGATCCATGTATTTATACGATACAAAAACGTTGCGTCCCATGCTATTTTAGTTTTTCAATTAAAACGTCTTTATATAAAGAAATGTAAGTATAGTCTTCCAACAATCGCTTGTCAAGGGCTAAAGTCTCTCGGTTCTTCTCGAATAAAATCCTCGCTGCAGCACCTGTGCTACCTATAGGTAACACAGGTATACCGGGATGATATTTCGTGAATAACTGGAACTCTTCTTCAACTCCATCCATTCCGCCAATAAAAATGCCGAATGCAAATTCATTTGAGAGCATTTTTTCTCTCATCAGTAGCTTGCTTGACTCAATTTCTCCGGTATTTTCCGTCAGGATGATATTCTCAAACTTATTGTTGTCTTTAGGAAATTTGCTCTCAAAAAATCGAGATTGATAGAGCCGTACATGATTTTGTATGTTCAAGTCCAACCTGTCCATAACGTAGTATATTAATGGCGTTATAGAAGGATGTCCTCCCCATATAAGGCGATTTGTCGGCAACACAACGGTACACAAAGCAATAACAGCTTCTCTGATAGCTACAATATCCGCTGTCTCTATGTATTTGGGATCCCGTTCTGGAAGCGGTACACTTGCCGCAAGAAAAATATTCTTTATGCCGTTTGCAGCCATGTTTCAAAATTTTGTTTTTTCAACGTTTTAATATCTTTCTTAAAATTGTCGTTTAGCCAATCCAAGTGTTTCAGCCATTTATCGCGAATTCTGATATCGTCGTAGATTATTCGAACTATCGAATCCGCATGACCGAGCAGTTCTTTCTTAATTTCAGCAGACTGACAGCTTGTAGATTGAGGAATACCAATGGCAGGAATATAGATAACGTGCTTGCCGCCTGGCCTATCTTCCGTTAAGAACTTTTCGGGCTGGACGTTAATAATTCTATGGTTTTTTTCCGCCATTTTTTTAAACTCTGTTATTAGACTATTTTGTCTTGCTGCCAAATTTCTTGCTCTTACCGATTCAACCGTTTGAACAATTGTTTCTACAATGTCTTTAAGGAGTTTTGAATTGTCTGGATCAGAAAAAACACCTTTAACAAAGTCATTCGCAGTCAGTAAAATGGGATAACTTAAGTGAGACGACGCATCAATATCCTTTATTTTATGGTTTGGCCACACCAACTGTACTATCCCTATTTGTT
>CAIUSK010000221.1 GCA_903901805.1 uncultured Flavobacteriales bacterium | reverse complement strand
GATGTTTACCTGTCAATTTGCAAATATCTAGAACTTTCATTTTAGAGTTAAGACAAGTCACAATATCACTATGTTTCTTCAAGGTTCGGTTTCGGTCATCTGTAGTCCCTCTCTTTCTACCTGTATATATTCCCTTCGCTTTTGCTACGTCTATTCCACCTTTGCATCGTTCCTTAATGACTTGTCGTTCATGTTCAGCAAGTGTTCCGAGCAACGAAATCATCAAATCAAAGAATGGGCTAGAATTATCCATTCCCAAATTTTCAATTCTAAGCACATAACCCCTCTCTTTAAAAAACTGAATAGTTTGTAATATATCTAAAGTAGAACGCCCAATTCGGTCAACGCTTAAAATTACAGTTTCATAAGTAGGATTTACTTTTAAGTACTCCAGTAGTTTTTTTGCTTGAGGTCTTTCCATAAATGGAACTGCTCCTGAACACTTATCCATGAATGACATTTCTCCTTTCACCAACTGTCGAGCTTCATTTTGTTCAGCCGTTGAAATCCTTCCATAAATTACTTTCATTTTATACATTTTTAGGTTAGTATCTTATTTTTTGGCTTTTTGGCTTTGAAGGAGCGTAAAATGATTTTTCATTCAAGTGCACGATTAACCTATAGCCTATTTTTGTTTAGTTTCCATTTAGTGCTGAACTAAAGTTCTTAAATCCACGAACCGCAGAAGCCATTCCATTGGCAATTTTTCCTGCAACATAAATTCCGCCAACAATCAGCAACCCATACATCACTTTTTTCGCAATTGGATTTTCGTTCAAGAATTTTTTAATCTCTTGGTAATTGATTTTCGGCTCTGCGTTTGTCTTCATTGTATTTTTTTATTAGTCTGTAAGCGATATAAGCACTTCCTACAACTCCGATGATTATAAGAGCTGTTTTTAATTGTTCGTTGTTCTTACTCAGCCTTGTATTTGTTGTTTGTAATTCCGACAGCACAGGTGTAACGGGATAGGTCTGAATTGTGGTAATATCAATCATTGATTGTTGCTTTTTATCCGATTAAAAATCAAATGGTCATTTTCACCTGTTTGTATTGTAAAGTGATAAAGGCATGAAAATCGTTTTCCTTCAAAATAATCATAGTGCGTTAGAACGTCAAAAGAATAGCCCTTCCCGAGAAGATACTGCTTGTGGAAGACTCCCTTGGTCTTTCCCAACATAATCTCGTTTAGGATTCGAAGGTTCTTCTGAAGAGGGGTATTAACGAACATAACACTATGTCGAAGTTTATTTGCCTTTTGATTATGAAATTTAATTCTGTTCTCTGTACGTGCAAACTTTTGCGTAATTCTTCTAGGTACAAAAGACTCTCCAGTGAGTAAATCATTACTTTTCATTTTTTTTATTTTAAAGTTATTACACCAAATGTATCGTTTTGATATACTGACTCAAAGAGAATTAGCGTATTAGTGCGTTTACGTGCGATTTCGTGTATTTAGAATATGTAACAGTATCTATTTTAGGCAGATGAATTTGCTTTGTTACGTATTTAATGCGTTTCGATTTGCAATTTTGAACTCTTTTGACTTGCCATAGGAGCGTTGTCTCTTGATACCGTACAGCTCTTTTCTTGTTAAGTATGCTTTTAGTCCATTGGGATTCCGGATAAATTCAACATCAAAATGAGAGTGTTTTTTTTTAGAAAATAATTCTTGAAACACTTTAGCTGTAATTCGTGAGGTTGCAATCAAAACGTGGAAGTGGCGGTCAAACTTTATATCTCCAACATCCCGAACCCAAACATAACCTAATTTATCAACTTGTTTTCTGCTCAATTTTTTTTCGAGCATGTTGAGAAATTTGGAAACTGAATTATACTTGGATTCATTGACAGCGAATGTAAGTATCGAAACATCTTGATTCTTGAATAATGTTTTATATGCATTGGTGAAATTGATTATGTGCTTATTGCGTTTAAACTTTCTACTGTCAAGGTCAGTAATTGAACTTACCTCTGCTGTTTCAAGATTGACAAAGTGTTTCCTATATTTTGCTTTTTGTGGAATTTGTCCTGACTTATCACTTTCTATAGACGCTCCCGAAAGGACTTCAAATCTCCATAGTTTATATTGTTTCATTTTTTTATTTGTTTATGTTGTTCGATGAGGTTAATAATTGACTTTACAGAATAGAATTTTCTCGCCCTGATTTTAGATGTTTCAAGGTTAAATTCTTTTTCGAGCTGACGCATTTGGGTATCCCCATAATCAAAAAAACGCATTACGGTTTTTTTGGGTAGCCAGCCCTCAATCTCAATGAATGCTATGTCATTGAATAACAATTTTTGTTTTAAATTTCTCATAGCACTTTTATGAAATTTCATCAAGGTTCTCATTAGCTAAATCTTTAAACCGCTCTAATTCAGAAGCGTATATTAACCATGAGCAATTCGAAGCATCTTGAAACCCTTTGATTTTTCCATTATTGAGTTTGTAGATAACTGAGGAGTAAGGAATACCTGTTTTATATCCAAATTCTTTTGGTGTATAAAATTCCTTGGTTAGATTTAATTTTGAATTTAAAATATCTTTTAACTCTACTTTAAATTGCTCCAAATCTTTTTTGGTGACTAATTCATTTAAATCATCTCTATTCATAACGTTAATTTTTTTAGTGGCTGGAGTTCAACCATTGGTAATTAACGCAAATGTATAGAGTGAGATTGGTGGTAAAAAAAGTGAGATTGGTGAGATTAGTGAGATTAGCGAAACTTTTTGTTACACAGTTCTTTATCGGCATAATATTTATAAAGTGTACATTTTTGGAAATTTTCCTTATTAAGTTTTACATTTGAAAATTGATTTATGTTTTTCTTACCTAGTAGCACATATTCATAACTTAATGATGCAGAAGCTATTTCTCGAAAAATTCCTCCTAAAGCAGACCCCAGTCTTTTTGAACTTCCATTTTTTAATTTTACTATATCTTCCAAGGCGACATCTTCATCTTTAACTAAAAAATTATAAATCAGATTGACTAATTTGTTATAGTTTTCCTCGTCACATATTTTTTCTTCTACTAAAAAAGACAGAAAATTTTTTACAGTCATCAAATCCCTATCTTTTTCCTCTTCAGATTCTTCGTCTTTACTATTTGTTGAATCTATTGATGGTAAGTCTTCTATAATAGAATCAAACTCTATTATAGGAATTGAAAATCCATTTTTTT
>CAIUSK010000220.1 GCA_903901805.1 uncultured Flavobacteriales bacterium | reverse complement strand
GCGTTCATTCAAATAAGCCAATTCTTCTGCTGTTGCTTCTTTATCCTCTGGTATTTCGATATTATATCGGTTTGCCAACCAGCGAAGTGCTTCTGGATACGAAAAATGTTCTTTCTCCATTAAAAACGAGACAACAGTCCCTCCTTTGCCGGTTGAAAAACATTTAAAAATTTGTTTAGCAGGTGAAACAACGAAGGAAGGAGTTTTTTCATCTGTAAAAGGACTTAATCCTTTTAAACTGGAACCGGCTCGTTTTAAATTTACAAAAGTGCCAATAACATCCTCGATACGAGACGTTTGCATGATTTCATCGATGATATGCGGCGCTATTTTACTCAAGCTAAAAAAAAAATTATTTTGTTGTCGGTTTTTTCGAATCCTTTATGCTATCATTCGCTGGTTTTTTGGAATTGGAATTCTCAAATCGTTCTTGTTTTAGTATTTTGCCTTTATCATCATAAGTGATTTCCAATGTTTTTTTCCCTGTTATAGTATAAAAAACCCATACTCCAAATTCAAAATCATTTCTGTACTCACCAGTATAACGAAGTTGGCCGTTCGGATAGCTTACTAACCAAACACCAGTCTTTTTTCCGTGGTCATAAGATGAACTAGACATTACTTTTCCTTCAGGGTTATATAACAACCATTTACCGTGTCTTTTTTTGTTTTTATCGTATTCTCTGCGATATTTAACTTGCGTTTTACCAGGATACCAAATTGTTTCCACACCATCTTTGGTTTCAATAAGTGGATTGTTTTTTACTGGTTTTTCATCATTGCAACTCGCAATAACTAGAGTGATTAAAGTAATCAGCAATAAGTACTTTTTCATTGGTTCTTATTAATTTTTTTATGAATGTTTGGAATAAAGTCGAAGTTAAGCAAATTTGTTAATTGAAAATAATGCATGATGTTCAGTTCAATGATTTATTTCTCACGGTTCATGGTGTAGTGAACCAATAATTCTAACGATTTTTTTGCCTCATTAGAGGGGAATTCAGCGATTAAATGTAAAGCGTTTTCTGCAAATTCTTTCATGCGTTTAATCCCATATTCGATACCTCCGCAAGCAATAACAATTTCAACAGCTCGCTTGACTGCTTTCGGATTTTCATTTTTATTTTTAATGATTTGAGTCAACTCTTTTTTTAATTCAGGAGTGGAGTTATTCAATGCGTATATAATGGGTAAAGTCAATTTTCTTTCACGAATATCTAATCCTGTGGGTTTTCCAATGTCATTAGGTGTTCCGTAATCAAAAATATCATCCTTAATTTGAAAGGCAATACCAATGTTTTCTCCAAATTGACGCATGGTTTCTCGTTTGTCAAATTGATTAACGGATAACGCGCCACTTTCGCAGCAAGTTGCAATAAGTGAAGCAGTTTTTTTCCTAATAACATCAAAGTAGATATCTTCAGTTATATCTAAAAGTCTCGCTTTCTCAATTTGAAGCAATTCCCCTTCACTCATTTCTTTAACAGACCGGGCAACAACTTCAAGTAAATCCGGATTTTGTTTTTCAATTGAAAGAAGTAAGATTTTGGAAAGCATGTAGTCACCGACAAGAACTGCTACTTTGTTTTTCCATAAGGCATTGATTGAAAAGTATCCCCTGCGTTCGTTTGCGTCATCAACAACATCATCATGAACAAGGGTTGCGGTATGTAATAATTCAACCAAAGTTGCAGCGTCGTATGTTTTATTGGATACTTCGCCAAGCATTTTAGCTGTCAGAAAAACAAACATGGGACGCACTTGTTTCCCTTTCCTTTTGATAATGTAATGGGTAACCTTATCCAGCATAGCAACTTCTGAGTGCATATTTTCTCTGAATCGGTGTTCAAATTCAACCATTTCCTGTTGAATAGGTTTTATAATTTGGTCTACAATACCCATGCTGTAAAGTTAGGGTTTAAACAGAAAGATAGTAGCATTGTTTGAAACTTATTCGAATAACTTTCCTTATTTTCGTTATTATGAAATTATTTCTTTCTCCTCATCGCTTTATCGAAACAAATGAGCCACTTGATATTTCGATTTCTGTTAATCCCAACTCAGATTCTGTGCGTGCGTGGTATTTGGATAAGCCAACGATTGAACCTGTGCGAACGGATGCGTTTTTGGGTTCAGTTGAAGAGGGTGGAGGCGTGAACTTTAGAAATATTTTTTTTAATCCACATGGACACGGAACACATACTGAATGTTGCGGACATATTACTAAAAAAGTCCATTCGATTAATCAACTAATGAAGCAATTCTTTCTTCCTTCTTTATTGGTTTCAATAGAACCTGAGAAAATATGGAATGAGACATATAATGAATTTGATTTTGTAATCAAGAAACACCAAATCAGTGCGCTCATAAAAACAAAATCACACGTACAGGCTTTGATTATTCGGGTTATGCCAAATTCGGCAACCAAAAAACAAATGAATTATTCGGATACGAATCCACCCTATTTTGAAGAAGAGGTTGTAGACTTGCTAAACGAATTGAACGTTGTTCATTTTTTAACAGACCTACCTTCTGTGGACCGTGAAATAGACGGAGGTAAATTAGCTTTCCATCATCGGTATTGGAATGTGCCGGATTTACCAGATTTAAACAGGACAATTACTGAGCTAATATTTGTGGATGATTCGATTGTAGATGGAGAGTATTTGCTGGATTTACAAGTTGCACCTATGGAAAATGATGCTAGTCCAAGTAGACCGTTATTGTATCAAATAAAAACGGTTGCCAATTAGACAACCGTTTTTAAACCAAAAACCTAAATTAAAGAAATAAGTAGCAGATCTTCTTTTAACAAATGCTGCAACATGTGTTAAAAGAAGCAGGTTATCATAACTCTAAACGCTTAAAACTATTAAACTCTTATCAAACTATAAACTATTCTGCACTATGTAGCAGAGACGTTCAGAATTAATTAAAGATAACCTACTCTCTCTTCTTATTTCCTAATATCAAATATAATTTTCAATTGCGACTATTTTGTGTCAAATGAATATTGATTCGGATAAAATGAATAAATAGCCCTATTGGATGAGATTTTAATGTTGTAACTTTGTGAAAATCTACAAATATGAAATATCTTAACACCATTCTTTTTTGCTTTCTGCAAATAATTTTGTTTTCACAACAACACACATTGCCAAACTTGAGATTTACATATGCCGAATATGAACCATTTATTGATATGAAAACAATGGAAATTCATCATACGAAACATCATCAAGGATATGTTACTAATTTAAATAAAGCAATAGCTGGAACTCCTTTTGAAAATAAACCACTTTCAAAAGTGTTATTAAATATCTCTAATGCGTCTGATGCAATCAGAAACAATGCAGGAGGGCACTATAACCACACCTTGTTTTGGGAGATCTTAACGCCTAAAACATCATCGCAACCAACAGAATTATTACAAAAAGCAATCGAAGAAACTTTCGGTAAACTAGATTCACTAAAAACTAAAATGCATCAGGCTTGTATGTCCCGATTTGGTTCAGGATGGGCGTGGTTAATCGTGAATGAAGAAGGAAAATTACAAGTTACGTCTACTACAAATCAAGACAATCCGCTCATGGATTTAACAATGGAAAGAGGTATTCCTATTTTGGGTATTGACGTGTGGGAGCATGCTTATTATTTGAAACATCAAAACAAGCGAAATGATTACATCTATGCCATTTGGAGCATTCTTGATTGGGATGTGATTTCTCAAAAATATGAGGAAGCCTTAAAAGATCCAATCTTGGCCAGTATTAAATCCGATAATTGGCCAGAATTAAAAACATTTCATAAAGTAATGTCGAATACCTTTCATGCGGCAGAAAAGAAAGATTTTAAACCTATTATCGATCGTCATCAAGAATTAATGGTGAAAGCTTATTTATTGAAGAATTCCGAAATCCCGGTGTTAAATCTTAATGATCGTCCGAAATTAATCAAGTCGTTAACGAAATTAGAAAAACAAACGAAAGAATTAGATGAATTTATTACCTTAAACAAGAAGGTGACAAACGAGTTAATTATGAAAAAACTCATCGCTATTCATGATTCGTTTCATGAAGTAATAGGATTGTGTAAGGAAGAATAAAAAAACCGCCTCGGATTGAAGCGGTCGAATCTATAAAAATCTAAATTAGTTTAGTTGCCGATTGAAATTGCTAGAACTTTCGTTTGATTAGATGAGGTAATTTTAAGTAAATAATTTCCATGATATACGGTGGATACATCTAAATATCCAATAGTACTTCCTTGTAAAATAGTTTGTTTTGATATCAATCTCCCATTTAAATCGGTTAATTCAATAAAAGAATTTGTTTTATTTAATCCGTTTAGTTGAATGATTAACAAGTCATTAGTAGGATTTGGATAAACATTCACTTGTACGTCAGCTTCTTCTAAAGAAGCGGTGGATGTGTAAGTTGTAACGGTTTCAGTTATCGAATTAACCTTAGTGGCTGTTTTATTTCCATAGAAGTATGGCCCTACAACATACGGGTAGGCAGAATTCCAATTTTCATCCACAGTAGCAAAATAACAATAAATTCCATTAGGATATTCGGGAGTTATGCAAAAGCGACCATTGTGAGCATCTAAGTAATCTTCTTGGCCTGCATGAGCAACAAATTCATAGTCTTCACGAAAATAACCAAGAGGGTAGGTAGTGCTAACAACCGGTCCGTCAGCCACATCAGTTCCATCAGCCCAAAGTGTTCTTGCAGTAATATTTCTTAATTGAAATCCAGATTTTATACGAGTAATTCCACCAGTTCCATCCGTGTTTTTATAACCATATGCTCCATAAATAGGAAAGCCATCATAGGCAAATCCAATTAGTGGGGAATGTATAGTCGAGTCAATTGCATATAAACCATCTGCTGCATATAAATCACAAATTGTTGATATCACCGAAAGGTCAAGATCAAATGCACTTGGATTTTGATGGTGGTGATAATTTCCCATTGCTGGATGTCCTTTGGAGCAATCGAAACCTAATTTTTCAGCTGGAATAGCATCACGATTCCAAGAGTATGATGATCCTGGACCGCCTGGACAAGGAGACATGCCTGGTAAACCTCCGCAAAGTGAATTTGTTGAGGTGTTCCAAGCAACTCCATCGCGGTAATCAAACAATGCTACGCCATTTATAAAAACACCGATATTTCCTCCCGTTGTGGCCGTTAACGTTCCTGTATTTTGAGCAGGATTCAATGAGATTTTAAAAATAGCATTTTGATCCGTAGCCAATGAAGGATTTCCATCAGAGAAAGGTCCTGTGGGATACGCTGGAATACCGTTTGTACTAACATATACCCAATTAGTAGAATATTGGACGGTTTGAATATTTGCTTCGACGTTATCTGCTATTAATGTTGAATTTCCTGAAACATAGTGACTACCCATTAATCCAGTTGTGTTTTGAAGCCAAGATGTAATGGCTGGATTCAATTGTGCGTTTATCCCCAAATAGGAGAAGCCAATTATTACGCCTAAAATTAATTTTTTCATAGTTTATTTATTAGTATACCATGTTAGTATCCTTTAATCCAAAATTCTTGCAAAAAAAAAGCGATCCATTTCTGAATCGCTTTTTATTAGTCAGTTTACTTTATTAAGCATTCGTTTCATTTTCAGTTCTTTCCGGTTTTGGAAGTAAAACTTTTCGAGATAATTTCCATTTTTTTGTTTTTGGATCTTTTCCAACAACTTTAAACTTCAATAAATCCCCTTCTTTACATACATCATTCATGTTTTGAACACGTTCCCAGCTGTATTCTGAAATATGTATTAATCCATCAGTTCCTGGTATGATTTCTACAAAACAACCGAAGTCTTTGATAGCTTTAATTTTTCCTTCATATTCTTCTCCTTCTTCGATTTGAGCAGGAAAAGCAATCGCGCGAATACGACTAATAGCTTCTGCCATATCATCTCCATTGTTTGAAAGAATTTGAACTTGACCTTCTCCATTAGGAAGCTCTTCTATTGTAATAGTGGTTTTTGTTTCCTTCTGTAAACCTTGAATGATTTTTCCACCAGGTCCTATAATTGCTCCAATCATTTCGTTAGGAACAATAACTTGTTCAACGCGCGGAGTATGTGGTTTGTAATCTTCTTTTGGTGCAGCTATCGTTTCTTTGATTTTCTCTAGAATGTGTAAACGTCCTGCTCTTGCTTGCATTAATGCTTGCGTTAATACTTCATAAGGTAAGCCATCTACTTTGATATCCATTTGACAAGCAGTAATTCCTTTTTCAGTACCTGTTACTTTGAAATCCATATCACCTAAATGATCTTCGTCACCAAGTATATCAGAAAGAATAGCGAATTTACCATCGTCAGCAACTAAGCCCATTGCAATACCAGATACTGGGGCAGTTATTTTAACTCCTCCATCCATCAATGCAAGTGTTCCAGCACATACAGTAGCCATTGAAGATGATCCATTTGATTCTAAAATATCAGAAACAATTCGAATGGTGTATGGATTATCTACCGGAATAACTGGTTTCAATGCACGTAGAGCTAAATTTCCGTGACCAATTTCTCTTCGAGAAGTTCCGCGAATTGGTTTTGCTTCACCCGTTGAAAAAGGAGGGAAGTTGTAATGAAGCATGAATTTTTCAGTGCCTCTGAATGTTGCACCATCAATTAATTGTTCATCCATTTTTCCGCCCAATGTCAATGTAGTTAACGATTGAGTTTCACCACGTGTAAAAACAGCTGATCCGTGAGCACCTGGTAAATAATCAATTTCACTCCAAATAGGACGAATTTCATCAAAGTTTCTACCGTCTAATCGTTTGCTATCATGTAGCATAACCCAACGAACTGCTTTTTTCTTAACTTGTGAAAAATAGGTTGAAATAAAACCACTTACTTCAGTTAATTCCTCTTCGGTAAATGCAGCTTTAACTTCATTTTTTATAGCGTCAAATAATTCAGTTCTTTTTGCTTTGTTCGCAAGGCCCATTCGAGCAACGTCCTTACATTTTTCAAGAGCAAGTTCGAAAACTTTTGCCTTTACTTCATCATTGTGTTTTTCGTGGCTGTATTCTCTTTTAGGGTTTGCTGTTGAAATTTCAGCAGCTAAGTCTAATTGAAACTGACATTGTTCTTGAATAGCTGCATGAGCTAATTTAAATACTTCAACAACTTCAGCTTCAGAAATTTCTTGCATTTCACCTTCTAACATATTGATGTCCTTCATGGTTCCAGCAATCATAATATCTATATCTGACTCAGTCATTTGTGAAAGAGTTGGATTGATAACATATTCGCCGTTTATTCTACCAACACGTACCTCTGACATTGGTCCATTGAAAGGAATATCAGAAACAGCTATAGCAGCCGAGGCAGCTAAACCGCACAATGCATCAGGTTGGTGAATACCATCATAAGATATCAATTGGATCATTAATTGAACTTCAGCGTGATAATCATCTGGAAACAAAGGTCTTAGAGCTCTGTCTACTAATCGCATGATTAATATTTCACTTTCAGATGGACGAGCTTCTCTGCGGAAGAATCCACCAGGGAAACGACCAGCCGCCGCATATTTTTCTTTGTAATCAACGGTTAATGGTAGAAAATCTACCCCTTCTTTGGCTTCTTTTGCCGCTACAATTGTTGCAAGTAACATAGTATCGCCCATTCGAACTACGACCGATCCATCTGCTTGCTTCGCCAGTTTACCTGTTTCGACACTAATTTCTTTGCCGCCGGTAATGATCGATTTTTTTAAACCTATATTCATATTTACTTATTTACTTCTTTTTCAAACAATGTCACTTAACGAAATCGAAAAGTGCTTTCCTAACTTTTCAAACAAAAAAAGGACATACGACTTTTGCCGAATGTCCCCTCTTCAATAAAATAGTGCTAAGAATTAACGACGTAATCCTAATTCTTTAATCAAAGCACGATATTTTTCAATATCTTTTCTTTTTAAATAATCTAATAAACTTCTACGTTTACCCACTAAAAGCTGAACAGCTCTTTGAGTTCCGTAATCTTTTCTGTTTTTCTTCAAATGTTCAGTTAAATGTTTGATTCTGAACGAATACAATGCAACTTGACCTTCTGTAGATCCTGTGTTAGCTTCAGATCCGCCATGTTTAGCGAATATTGTTTTAGTAACTTCTGGAGTTAAGTACATGCTAATATTATTAAAATGATTATTATGTAGTATTCTGTATTTCAGAATAGCAGGTGCAAAAGTAAGGTTTTATTTTCAGTTATCAAAATCCACCACAGTTATATTTTTATTCGATTAAGAAAAGATTGTTTATAGAATTTTATTTTTTTTTCTTATTGTCCCCATCTAAAGGTTATTTTTGCATACGTCTATGACAAAAATGAAAAAATACCTCCTTAATTTAGATGAAGATCTAGATTTTGATGTTGTTGGAATTTCTTCTCATCAATTAGATTATCGATTGGTTTGGTCGATAAATGCTTCTTTAAGACTGCATTTAACGAAAGCCCATCAACCAATGGTTGTTTACAACGAAAAAAAGAATATGGATCTTACTTTTCCTGTTTATGGGTATCAGGACGAATTAGATCGAGTAGGTTATTATTTATTGAAAAATAAAAATGGCCTTGATTATTTAGTTCCAGAAGCTTCCAATATGGATTATTTTTTATTTTTGACAAATAATCACGCTATTGATGTAGAGAAATTTATCTCCGAATTACGCCGAATAGAAACAATTTTAGCCGTTTTTTCTTTTGATAATCAGAAACACAAATCATTTCAATATTTAGAATTTAATTAATACCATGGATAAAGAAGTATCACAATTTGTAATTAATCCAATTACACTTAATAAAAAAACAAAAATCGTTGCGACTATTGGACCTGCTTCCATGCCAAAAGAAGTGTTGAAAGAAATGATTTTGAATGGATTAAATGTTTGTCGCTTAAATTTTTCTCATGGTGGATATGAAGATCATGCTACCGTGATTAAGCATGTTCGTGAATTAAATAATGAATTAGGATTAAATGTTGCTTTATTAGCTGATTTACAAGGGCCCAAAATTCGAACGCACGAAATGGAAAACAATGGGGTTAATCTAATTCCGGGTAATGAAATTAGAATAGTAACTGAAAAAGTTGAGGGAAATGCAACTCGATTTTCAATCAATTACACCCAACTTCCAAAAGAGGTGAATGCAGGAGAAAGAATATTGTTGGACGACGGAAAAATTGTATTGGAAGTTATTTCTACCGATGGTGAAAAAGAAATTAAAACCAAAATAATCAATGGAGGTATACTTTCTTCCAAGAAAGGTGTGAATTTCCCCAATACTTCTATTTCGCTTCCTTCGCTTACGGAGAAGGATAAATTGGATCTTGAATTTGCGATAGAAAATGAAGTTGATTGGATCGGATTGTCCTTTGTTCGGTCTGCACGAGATATCATCGAGTTAAAACATATTATTTCAGAAAGGCGCAGTAATGCAAAAGTTATTGCGAAAATTGAAAAACCGGAAGCTGTTGCAGATATGGATGATATCATTAATGAAAGCGATGGTTTAATGGTTGCTCGAGGTGATTTGGGTGTAGAAATTCCATATCAGCAGGTTCCACTCATTCAGAAAATGCTCATTCAAAAATCTATTCGCCAAGCTAAACCTATTATTGTGGCAACACAAATGATGGAAAGTATGATAACTAGTCTTACTCCAACTCGAGCAGAGGTAAATGATGTTGCTAATGCGGTATTGGATGGTGCAGATGCAGTTATGCTTTCAGGGGAAACTTCGGTTGGGAAATATCCTATTGAAGTAATTAAGACAATGAGTAATATTGTTATGGAAATGGAAAAACATGAAGGTATTTACAATAAAGAGGAGTTGCCAAGTAAAGTGCATGATCGTTTTATTGCAGACTCTATTTGTTTTAATGCTTGTAGGTTGTCACAACGTGTTGAAGCAAATGCTATTTTAACAATGACTTTTTCTGGTTACACGGCGTATAAAGTTGCCTCTCAACGTCCAAAAGCACCTATATTTATCTTTACTAGTAACCCGAAAATACTAACGCAATTAAGTTTGATTTGGGGAGTAAAGGCATTTTACTATAACAAACAAATTAGTACTGATCACACGATCGCTGATATCAAATACTTATTGAAAAAAGAAGGGTTTTTGAAGGAGGGAGATCTAGTGGTTAATATTGCTTCTATTCCATTAGAAGATTTAGGTGGTTCAAATATGTTGAAGCTTAGTTATTTAGATTAGTTTTTTGAATGTTTTAGTTGAATTAACTTAGACCTGATTTTTTCTAATCGATCAATAATTATATCCTCCGTACTTAAGTCGAATAATGTTTCTTTGAACACCTCTTTTTTCTTCCTAGTGCTCAATTGACTCTTGGCTGCTTCTAATTTAAATCCTTGAACCTTGACAAGGTTATAAATTTTTTGAATGGTTTGTATTTCTCGAAGCGTAAATAAACGATTCCCTTGTTTATTTTTTTTTGGTTGTTCTAGAGCTAGTTCTTTCTCCCAAAAACGAATTAAAGAGGCATTTACATCAAATAATTGAGCTACTTCACTAATGGAGTAGTACAATTTAGTTAGTTTTGAATAATCAATACTGATTTCCTTTTTCATTGCCCCGAAAGTAGTGAATTTTAGCGATTTCGGACCAATTAATTAAAGTGCTTTTTTCAACAAATGAATCAACTATTTAAAAATCAATGGAATGAAAGACGAATTTGGTTGTTTGTTTTTCTTTCTGGCTTGTTTATCACAAATGCTGTAACGGCTGAATTAATCAGCAATAAATTAATTGAAATACCGCTTAGTTTTTCTGTCGGAGATTGGAAAATTGGTCCCTTTATTACGATAGTTGGAATCTTGCCTTGGCCGGTTGTGTTTTTATTAACTGATTTACTAAATGAATTTTATGGCCCCAAAGCGGTGAGAAGGGTTTCTTGGATTACTTCTGTACTAATTGCTTATTGCTTTGTGATTATCGGAATTACCATCGGAATTCCTGCCTATAATTTACCTGGTTCCGATTTGGCATCCGATCAAGCGTATAACCAAGTGTTTGGACAAGCTCAAATGGTTATTGTTGGAAGTATCACCGCTTTTTTGGTTTCCCAATTATTGGATGCATTTATTTTTGATGCCATTAAGAAACGCACTGGAAATCGGTTTATTTGGCTTAGAAGCACGGGAAGCACCTTAATTTCACAATTAATTGATTCATTTATTGTTCTATATATCGGTTTTGTTTTGCCAGGTAAAATTCTTCTTTCTGATTTTGCCACACTGGCATTTACAAATTACTCTTTGAAGATTGTACTAGCCATTTCATTAACCCCGCTGATTTATTTGGGTCATTTTTTGGTTAAAAAATACTTATCAAAACAAGGATTTTCGGTTCAACAGGTGCCAGATGAGATAGATTGATGCTGTTAGGGCTAATAGTGCACCAAAAATAAATGAGTTAAGAATTGTATTTAGCGTTGAATCATACAGAAACAAGGTGCTCAGTGAGCCAAGCATAATACCGCATTCTAACGCAATAAACATAGTTCCAGCTCCGACACCTCTTCTAGTTACATCTGATAAATCTGCGGTCCAAGCAAACAAAGTTGGGCTCGAGATTCCTGTGGCACAGCCGAAAATAATTGCCGCAAATGTATAGGAGTTTATACTTTTTGATAAACCAATAAGCAGCATTGCGGTTATTAAAAATATATTTCCAATGAGAAGAGTCTTTCTCCGTCCAATTCTATCCGAAAGTGAACCTGAAAATAAGCGAATTAGAATTGTCGAAATGACGTAAACCCCAAAAAACCAACCTTTGTTATTGATACCTAGAAAATTGGATATGTCTGGAGTGATAACGAAAATAATTCCAGAAGATGCAGCAGTTAGGAACATAACAACAGCGGCTGGAAATACAGTTGGTTCAACGACATCCTTCCATTGAATGCGTAGCACCCTTAACTTAAACGGTTGTTTTTCCTTCAATGTCTCCTTAACAAATGTTGCCAAGACAAGTGAAATGAGGCAAATAAAACCAGAAAAACCAAATAGCACTGTATAATTAGACTGCATAAAAATCCATGAACCGAGAGCCTGACCAAGTCCAATACCTAACGAAATAAATGTGCCCCAAATACCCATTGCTTGTCCCCTTGATTTTTCTGGTAAAACATCCGTTACCAATGCCGTGGCTCCGGTTGGCATAAATCCCGCACTAAAACCATGCAGAAAACGAAGAACAAAGAAAAACAATAAAGATTGTGCAATCGGGTAGGTAAGAGAGACAAGAATACAGATAATAATCCCTATGTAAATGGAAGTTTTTCGTCCAACTAAATCAGCTATTTTTCCTGAAAATGGTCTTGAAATACCAGCAGAAATAGTAAAAAGAGTAATGATTAAGCCTTTTAATTCTGAACTACCAAGAGCAGTTAAAAAACCGTTTAACTCAGGCATGATAAGATTGAAACTCATCATGAAAAAAAACATGCTGAGCGACATTAACCAAAAATTAGATCCGTAATTAAATCGCATGTTTATCTTCAAGTTGCAAAAGTACGAACAATAGTTTTGAACTGAATGATTCGTTTCATATAGTTTTTAATATCTTCGTTTGATGGAATATGTTATAATAGATGTTGAAACTACTGGGGGAAGCCCTAAGACATCTAAAATCACAGAAATAGCACTTTATAAATTTGATGGCCAATCAATTGTAGATGAATTTGTTACATTAGTAAATCCGGAGGAGCCTATTCCTGATTTCATTGTTAAATTAACGGGTATTTCTGATCGCATGGTGGCAGAGGCTCCTCGATTTTTTGAAATCGCTAAGCAAATAGTTGATTTTTCTTCAAATTGTATTTTTGTAGCGCATAATGTTTCCTTTGATTATAATGTAATTCGTGTTGAATTTCGACGCTTAGGATATGATTTTCGTCTACCACATCTTTGTACCGTTCGTGCGGCGCGATTAATTTTGCCAGGATACGAGTCTTATAGTTTAGGGAAGATAACACGTGCCTTGGGGATTGCAATTAATGGAAGACATCGTGCCGGTGGTGATGCATTGGCCACAACTCATTTATTTCAACTCATGTTTCAGACGGACTCAACTAAATTAAGTTCACTTATTCAGCATGAGTTAAATCCTAAATTACTTCATGCTTCGCTAAATTTGGATGTGATTGATAATATTCCTTCAAAAACGGGTGTTTATTTTTTTTACAATGAATTCAATCAACTCATTTATATTGGAAAGAGCAAAAGTATAAAAAGTAGAATTGAACAGCATTTGCGTAATACCAAGAATGAAAAAGGTGTCCGAATGGCACAAGAAATTGCTCGTGTAGAATTTGAATTAACAGGTTCTGAATTAATTGCGTTACTGCATGAATCAAGCCTAGTTAAAACTCATAAACCGAAATATAATAGGGCGCTAAAGAAAGATCAGTATAGTTATGGTTTATACGATGATTTAGAACTCAATGGTTATTTACGTTTGCATGTAAAGTCAACGTCTAAATCATCAAGTTTTCCAATTATTCAGTTTTCAAGCAAGAAAGAAGGAAATGATTTTTTGGAGTATTTACGTTCTGAATTCAATCTATGTGAAAAATATTGTGGTTCTCGTAAAGTAATGCATGAGTGTTTCTACAATCAAATCGATGCTTGTTTTGGAGCATGCAAGGAATCCGAGCATTTTGATGCCTATAATGAAAGGGTGCAAAAGGCAATTGATCAATTAACCTTTGAACGAAAAAGTTTCTACATTGTTGACAAGGGAAGGGAGAAATATGAAAAGAGTCTCGTTTTAGTTGAATCTGGAGTTTTTAAAGGCTTTGGATTTGCTCCCTATCATTTTAATCATCTTGATCCATTACAGTGGAATAAATTCATCAATATTCAATCTGAAACCAATGATGATAAAACAATAATAAATCAGGCTTTAACTAAAAAACCTGATTTAAAGATTATTGAAATTTAAGATTATTACTTTTTACTTTTAGTAAGATCTAATAACATTGGTGAAGCTACAAGTAGCGAAGAGTATGTTCCAACTACTATACCGATTAATAGAGCAAAAACGAATCCTTTAATTGCTGATCCACCTAGTAAGAAAATTACTATCAAAACAACAATAGTTGTCATGGAAGTGTTAATGGTTCTTGATAAAGTTGAATTTAACGCTCCATTTACTTCAGTAGCAAGGTCTGTATTTTTTTTCCAAGACAAATCCTCTCTAATCCTATCAAATACAACCACGGTATCATTAATCGAATAACCAATAACTGTTAGTATTGCCGCAATAAATGCTTGGTCTACATCCATGTTGAAAGGTAGAATTCCATTGAATAAAGAGAAGACACCTAACACGATAACCACATCATGGAACAATGCAGCTATGGCACTGAAGGAATATTGCCATTTTCCAAATCGTAATAATATGTAGGCAAAAATCATAATCAAGGATAATCCAATTGCGAGAGATGATGAAGTAATCAACTCACCTGATACTGTTGAAGAAACGCTTCTAGTTTCAACAATCTTATAACTACCAAGTTTTGAAGTACATTTATTTAATCCCTCTGTTAACTTCGCTTTCACTTTTGATTCACCAGAATCTTCTGATAATAAGTAGTTCGTTGTAATTTCTATAAAGAAGTTATTTGATTTTGTTTTAATATCAACCGATGCACCACCAAAAGAAGAAGTTAAGTTAGCCTTAACGAACTCGATATCATTAGCAACTGATTTGTCAAATTTGATTCCATACGTTCTACCACCAGAGAATTCTACAGAAGGTTTTAATCCTTTTGTTGCAACTAGAACAAGGGAACCAACTACAAG
>CAIUSK010000219.1 GCA_903901805.1 uncultured Flavobacteriales bacterium | reverse complement strand
ATTTCCTAACTGAATTGGTATTCGGTTAATCGTTGTGCTCCGAATTTCATCAAAATACCTTGATCTACCGCCCATTTTAAATCTCTACTGGCGGTTGGTGCTGAAATCGTTTTAAAATGTATTAAATAGTCTTTTCTACTGAATTTGTTTTTGCCGATTTTATCTCCAAACAAGCGGATTCTGTCTTCTGTATGAAGTGTGACTGTTTGTGATTGTAAAAGTTCGTCTAATGCTTCTAAAAGTATCTCAAGCATGAATTCAATAAATGGTGTTGAATGTCCCTTTTTATCAGACTCAGCTAATTTACCGTAATATTCTGCTTGTCTTAATTTGATAAGGCGTTCTACAGGTAGAAATTCAAATACGGGATATTGTTGCATTAAAATGAGCGTTTGCCACAGCCTACCCATGCGGCCATTGCCGTCTAAAAAAGGATGAATAAACTCAAACTCGTAATGAAAGACACAACTTTTTATTAAAATCAAATCTGGATTGTTTTTTAAGTATCGGAACAAGTCTTTCATAAGTCCATTAACTATTGAACCATCAGGAGCAATATGTTCTACTTTTGAACCTTTAACAATACCTACATTTTTGGTGCGTATTCGTCCAGCCTGCTCAATTAATCCATTCATAAGAATGGCATGGGCTTTTTCTAAATCTTTTAATAGTAAGGGATTAAATGAATTGAGTTGTTCATACACCGCAATTGCATTTTGCACTTCAATAATATCTTTTTGAGGCGCCAGAACTCGTTTATTATCTAGTAATGCTGTTATTTGAGCTTCAGTTAATGTGTTTCCTTCTATTTCCAACGAGAACTTAATTGTTTTAATCCGATTTTTTTTACGTAGTTCAGTGGGTGGTTTATATAAATGTGTACTGTTGATTTCTCCTATTCGTTCTGAAATAGAAGCAATTAACCGCAATATTTTATCAGTTAGTTGATAGGGAGGTTTCATTTACTGTATTTTATGATACTATCATTTGATACTATCAAAAGGGCAAATGTATGAAATTTGCTTAACTTATAGCTACTTATCTTTTTGAAAAGTGGGGAGATGATAAATGATTAAAATTCAACCTACTTTTCCATTTCCAAAACAGCATCTAAAATACGTTGAACCAAAGTTCCATTCAATTTCGTAAAGGCAAACCATTTTTTACCAAGGTCTTTTAATGATGCACCAAGGTGATAGATTTCTTCATCGTCTAAAATTAGAAACCGATCGTGACTTTGTTTCAAGGTTTTAACTTCAAAATTTCCATATTGTTCATTTGCTTTTTGAATATCCAGTGAAAGTTGCTTGTCGACAGTTTTTGTATAAAGAATTACGTGAACTTGTTTTTGTTTTTTAGAAAGATGAGTGAGTGTTGTCTCGTCCATATAATTGTCAATAAGAACTATTTTCTTTTTTGCCGAGCGAATGATACGTGAAGTCAGTTCATAGGCATCAAAGACTTGCCCGTCAAAGAAAATTCCTTGGGTTGGAATTAGGTTCGCGTTAATTTGCAAATCAATTTCAGATACCTTTTTAGCTAAATCTTCAACGGTGTTTTCTATTCGATTCATGCGCTGGTTGATAGCATACCCTTTCAGCAGAAATTCTTTTAACACGCGATTAGCCCAAATTCGGAATTGAGTGCCTCGTTTAGAATTAACCCTATAACCAACTGAAAGGATTGCATCTAGGTTGAAATGTTCAACAGAATATGATTTACCATCGTTTGCAGTTGTTGCAAAAAATGCAACAACTGAATTGCGATCTAATTCATTTTCAATAAAAATATTCTTTAAGTGCCTAGAAATTACAGATTTATCTCTTTCAAATAGCGATGACATTTGATTTAATGATAGCCAAAATGTCTCATTTTGATCATCAACTTTAACTTCGATATGTGTTGGTAATTCGTCCGCTTGGTATAAAATGATTTCATTCTTCATACTATTGAAGATACGGAATTTTATTGACGATTAAAAATACTTAATATTGAATTATCGCAAAATTTGCGACAGTTGAAATCTCATTTAGTTCTCTTTCACTAAAAATGTTAGTTATGTATTTTCCAATTGTCTTTACATCTCTTCCGAAAAGTATGGCAAGTTGATTTCTATTTAGCAAACTGTTTCATCTTCTATCCGCACTTCAATGTGCTCGAGCAGTTCGTTGGGGCGGTAAATTAGGATTTTATTTTCCTAACCTACCTAAATATAGCGAAAATTGGTAAGGAAAGCAAGAGAGATGTAGTAGGTTTCAAAATGGAACTAACCATATTGTCGTTAATGTAATCTCTATTAAAAAAATGTTAAACACTTGGAAAAAAGATGATGTTGAGTCTCTAATTATGACTCAACTTGTTTATGGGTTCAAATTTTATTGTGTACTAATTAAACCTTTAGGTTGATAAACTTTTCCTTCTTTTTTATATTGTGTATTTAATTTATCAACCGCAAAATCAATTGTTTGAATATGCCATCCGTTAATTTCAATTTTTAAGTCTGAATTCATTACAAAATCTATTTCATCTTTTGTTAAAATTGGTACAACTTCACTAGGATCATCTATTAAATGCTTCCACCACCAGTATTTATTTACATCATCAAAAACATAAACATTTTTTAAATTTTTAGATAAATAATAATTTTTTGGCAGAGAGATTTTTGATTTATTTTCAACTTTATTCTCAATCGACAAACTAGTGAATGATTCAGATTCATTATTTGAAGAAATTTCTTCAATCAAATTATTTTTAGAAATAGTATCAATAATTTCTGAAGCATTGTTTTTTTGGTCATGAACATTTTTGCTTTTATTCAAAACCTTAAAACTTATGAATATAAAAAACATAGTTAATAAAACTAAAACTACTAGTATTCTATTCTTTTTCCTTACAGAGAAATGATTGATTTTCGGAAGCGTATGTTTTATTTGAGTATCAGGTATTGGAGGCGGATTAAATATGACTATTTCAGAAAGTTCTTCTAAATCTCTAGCTTTCACCCAAATCTCCAAGCCTTTTCTCCAAACTAGATCGTCTTCTCCTACAGATCTTTCCTTTAATTGATGAAATGTAAGTGGGTCTGATTTTTTACCGTCAACAATTAAAAAATAGAGATTCTTAGTATTATCAATTAAATTTTTATCCTCCATAAAAACATCAATTTATCTTTCACTTCAAATATTTCCTTGAAAATCTTTGTTTTATTATTAAGATCCTATACAAATTATAAACAAAATCATTATCTCACAAAATTCTAACCTCCAATATTTTTGCTTCGCTTTTTTCACATTCCAAATATTGTCACAAATAGTCTAGT
>CAIUSK010000218.1 GCA_903901805.1 uncultured Flavobacteriales bacterium | reverse complement strand
CTTGCTGATTCACCAAATTTCCTTTAAAATCGAATAAAGTAATTTTATTTAGTATCGAATTACAGGTTATTTGAACCTCATCATTGGTCGGATTTGGATAAACGCTCGCAATTAATTCATTATCAATCAATCCAGCATCCAGCCCGAGATAAATATCTTGGAATTCAATGGTTCGAATTTGATCGGTACCATTCGCATTTGCCACAACAATTTTTAGAAGAACCTCTTTATTATTTTGACCAATCCATTCATATTCTACTGACTGAATTGGCGGTGTACCAATCCAAGTACCAGTGCCGAAAAATGTCTGGTAAATTGAATCAATTTCGGTAATCTCGCGTTTCAATCGCAGCACATCAAATGTTCCAAACGGTAATATTAGTTGACCAAATCCATCCACAGAACTTGTAATTGAACGATGTTGCTTGATTTTAAAATCAGCAGCCGGATTCAAATCTATAAAGGTATACCCACGTGTACTGAACGTTTGTTGAAATGCAATCGGGAATTTATACTTCGTCTCAATAGTATCAGATTTGAAAGCTACATCTAATCCACTTACTTTCACTGAAAAACCAACCTTTGTAATTGAATCAATAGTTGATTTTTGATACGATCTTGGATCTGAAAGTGAAACGGGCAAAAATCCATTTAATTGATCAACAGGCAAGGTGTTTTCCGGAATAAAATAAGAAGCCTGATAATCTTGTGGAGCAAAAACACCGAAAGTAAATTGTACTGGACTAAATCCAATCGAAGTAAACTCACGAATAAATTGACTATTGGCAACTAACGATGCGTAATCCCACGTAATACCTGAACCTGTTAACATCGGATCATTAGTAGTTTGATCTGAAACACTTATTCGCACAGTATCTCCAGGAACAGCAAAATCTGATTCAGAAATTACAATTTGTCCATTTATCCCAATGAAACTCAGAACAAAGAAACAACCAAATAGTATGAGCCTAATCATCAAAATGGCAAGTCGTCTGTATCATCATTTGACGACAGCAACGCATCAACTGGAGAGCTAGAAGGAACCGCATTTAAATCCATAGAAGATGGCCCGCCTGCTGGCATACCTTGCCCCACTTTTTCAATTCTCCATGCGTCTAATGAATTAAAAAATTTCACCTCTCCCTGTGGGCTAGTCCATTCTCGTCCACGCAAGTTAAATGAAACTTCTACTTGCTCACTAACTTGTACGTTATCCAACATGGCACATCTATCTTGTACCGCTTGAAATAGAATATCTTGAGGATATTGACTTGTGTTTTCAGTCAACACAAATTCTCTCTTTGCAAACTTCTCTGAAACCTGAACAGTAGGATTCAACACTTTAATTGTTCCTGTAATTTTAAACATATTTATTTTTTTATCCGTTATTAAATGCTAAAAGCGTTAACCAAGCTTCCTGTAATTTGTTTTTTTGCAACAATTCTTTTGCTCGCTCATGCAGTTCATTTTCCAATTTTTCTGCATCGTTACCTAAAGTTACAAATAAATCACTTAACTCAAGCAATTTATATTCATTTACATCCGTTTCACTAGGAAGTGATTCTATCCCAGCTAATTGACCTAAATCATTTTTACTAAAGACGGTACTTGACACAACATCTAATGGTAATTGATCAAAACCAATTCCACATGTTGTAATTGGTTTTTTAATTTCAAACATGGAATTTGAATCTGCTCTACAATACCAATCTCCACCCATGCGAGAAACTAAATCAATTTTATGCTGATCAATCATTCCTTCTGCATTCAAAACATCTTCATGAATATGAATTCGAGTAACCTCACAAATGATTAAATTTCCTGCGCCGCCTTCAGTACCCAATTCAACAACTTGATTCACCTTGCACTCAAATTGAACAGGGGACTCAGCAACACGCATCGGCTTGATTGTTTCAGAAGCAACGGGTGTGAATCCGGATTTAACAAATTCATCTACATCAGAAGCATAAGGAGAACTCGCAAGACTCATTTGATGAACAATTGAATGATTTACGATATTAATAACCACTTCAGGTACCACCTTTACATTATTATAAGTATCCTTGGTCGTGTTGCTTCTTCCTGAACGTGCAGGGGAAAATATTAGAATAGGCGGATTTGCACTAAAAACATTAAAGAAACTGAATGGAGCCAAATTGGGCCTACCAGTTAAATCAACAGTGGAAGCAAATGCAATAGGCCTTGGACCAATCGCTCCCAATAAATATTGATGCAGTTTTTGAACTGGTAAATCGGTTGGATTAAGTGTTACCATCGAAATTATTTGTCTGTCAAAATTACTGAGAAAATCATTTTTTAAAACAAATTATCTTGAATAGTTATTCACAGAAACAATTAAATCAAATTCTTTTATTTTCAAAAAAACGCTTTAACAAAACAATCGATTCCTCAGCTAAAAGTCCATTCGTAACCAAGGTCTTCGGATGATAAATTGACTCTTGTAATCTTCCCGCACCCCTTTTTTCATCCCGGGCAGCAAAAACAACCTTATCAATTTGCGACCAATACAAAGCTCCACCACACATAACACATGGCTCGAGCGTGACATACAATGTGCAACCTGTCAAATATTTTGCACCCAAATATTCCGCTGCTGCAGTTATTGCTTGAATTTCAGCATGAGCAGTTACGTCGTTTAATTTTTCAGTAAAATTGTGTGCACGAGCAATAATTTGATTGTTGGCTACAACCACAGCACCAACAGGAACTTCATCTATGTCAAATGCTTTTTGGGCCTGCTGAAGCGCTTGCTTCATGAAGTATTCATCATTAAAGGGAGAGATCATCGCTCATTTTTGCCAAATATATTTATTTTGCTTGACCCAACAATTCGATTTCAAAAAATCAATTATATTTGAAGAAATTAAAAAGTAAACTCATGAAAAAACTAATTTTATTTGGTGCATTTGCACTTTTGTCATTGACTTCTTGTAAAAAAGATTGGACATGTACTTGTACTTCTTCTGTTGGCGGATCTTCGTCTTCAACGATTGCAGATATGACTAAATCGGATGCTAAAGCGGAATGTAATGGTGGAGACGGAAGTGCATTAGGCGTTACTGTTGATTGTGAAATTCAATAATCATAATTAATCTAAATCTAGGGGGCTCGCCCCCTTTTTTTTATGAATACCATTGAAAACTTCCTATTAGATTTTGGATTGAGTTGGACAATAACCAAGTTAATCCCTTACTTATTTTGTCTCATTGCAGGCTTGTTATTCCTACTAGTTTATAAAAAAATAAAACGCAAAAAGAATTGGACAAATCGGCTAATCTCTTTTGTATTACTCGTTTTTCCATTCAGTATTTATTTTGCGTTTTTTCCAATTTACGAGGGCGATTTTTCAAACTTAAGTACTCAACCGAAAACCACCATTTCTTTTCCTGAAGAAAAAGTGTTAACGGTGATTGTTTTGCCAAATTGTCCATTTTGCTATCAATCCATCGCTTTAATGAAAAAAATAAAAAAGCGAAACCCAAAAATTAAAATTACTTATTGGGTGGTAGTCTCTGATACATTAGCGCCTAAAACTGCTATTTTGCGTTTAATTCCGCCAGAATTTAAACCGATTCAACGCCATGATGTTAGCGAACAAGCAAACCTTGTTCAAGGAACATTTCCTTGTTTTGTGTTATCCAATAAAAAAAAGGCATTAAAACTTTGGAACAACAATCAATTTGGTGTCTGTGCCTTAGATGAAATTGAAGATTTTTTTAAGTAATCAACTGTGATTTATTGATTTCATACTTATAAATAAAATCACTTCCGATAATCAAGCATAAAAAATTGAACGAGCGAAAAATCAAATCAGACTAACTCTTTTTCAACATCACTTCTTGCCAAAAATTCAAACAAATAAATTATTTTTGTGAAAAATAAACTTTGGTCACATCCATTTGTTGTTTAAAGCATGAGTGAAAATCAATTTTCAACAGAAATAGTGCAAGAAACCCGAACAAAAAAACCTAAATGGTTGCGGGTGAAATTACCTATCGGTGAAAATTACCGAAAAGTTCGCTCTCTTGTTGATGAACATAAACTACATACCATTTGCGAAAGTGGTAGTTGCCCAAACATGGGGGAATGCTGGGGAGAAGGAACAGCGACCTTTATGATCCTTGGAAATATTTGTACACGTTCTTGTGGGTTCTGTGCCGTTCAAACTGGAAAACCAGATGCAGTTGATACTTTTGAGCCGGGCAGAGTTGCTAACAGTGTTAAAATTATGGGTGTTAAACACGCTGTAATTACATCAGTTGATCGTGATGATCTAAAAGACGGAGGTTCTGAAATATGGGCTCAAACTGTTAGAGCGATACGTCAGCAATCACCTCAAACCACTCTGGAGACTTTGATTCCCGATTTCGCAGGTAAATGGGAAAATTTACAAACAATAATAGATGTTGCGCCAGAAATAGTTTCTCACAATTTGGAAACCGTTAGAAGGCTAACCAAGCAAGTTCGGATTCAAGCCAAATATGATCGTAGTTTAGAAGTACTCTTTCGATTAAAAAAAGGTGGGATGCGCACAAAATCAGGAGTAATGTTAGGTCTTGGTGAAACAGAAGAAGAAGTTATTGAAACGATGTCCGATTTGCGGAGTGTTGGAGTTGACGTTTTAACATTGGGACAATACCTTCAACCAACGCCAAAACACCTTCCAATTTCAGAATTTATTACTCCCGAGCAATTTGATAAACTTGGAAAGATTGGACAAGAAATGGGATTTAGATACGTTGAAAGTGGTCCTTTAGTCCGCTCATCATACCACGCAGAAAAACACTTGTTTTAAAAAACTGTTACCTGCAAACTTGAATTGAAAGAAAAACATTATTAAAAAACAGAAAAAAATAAAAAAATTAACCGAAAAATTTAAAAGTTCGACAAAAAGTTAAAAGTATTTGATAATAATTTTATAACTTGGCTCACTGAATAAAATTCATTTTTAAACAAACTATGAAAAAGAAAAACATAATCTTAGGATCGCTCGCTCTAACTGGAGTTTCTGTAGCTTTTACAGTTGGGATGTGGCTTATGAAAAACGATGGGACAGCTTCTTACAAACAAGAATCTCTATCGATTTTGGAAGCGCGAAAAGCGGATGAGGCGCAAGCTTGGTTGCGCGCCAGATACGTTGACGTAGCTACGGGTCAGCAAATTACAGCTGAAAAATTAGCTGAAATCCAAAAAAACTTCAACAAATTATCTAAGGAAAAATCAATTGTTTGGGAAGAACAAGGTCCAGATAATATTGGTGGTAGAACACGTGCAATAGCAATTAACCGAAATAACACGAATGACCTTTGGGCAGGTGGAGTTTCTGGTGGATTATTTTATTCATCTAACCAAGGGAATAGTTGGACCAGAGTTGATTCTTACATCAATCAGGGTGCATCTCCTTATATTTCAAGTATGACAATGACCAAAGACGGTACACTTTTCGTTGCCACTGGTTCAAATAATGAACAGTGGAATGGGAATGGCGTGTGGTATACCACGGATCTTGGTGCAAACTGGACAAAAGTTCCAGGAACTACCAATTGTACAGAGGTTGAAAGTGGTGATGTATCAGATTATGCATACATGGCAACTAATTCTGGTTTGAGAAAGTGGAAATTAGGAGATGCCTCTTTGACTTCCATAACTCCAGCAGCAGGCGCTTGTTACGCACTAAAAGTTTCCAAAAATGAACAAGTATTTGTTGCTGCCTATGGTTCTAATAAAACATATGTTTCAACCGATGGTACCGCTTCGTTTACTGATAGATCAGGAACTGCAGCAAACAACCTCGTTCTTCAAGGTGCCCCAAGAATTGAATATGCAATTTCTCATGAGTTAAATCCTTCTGGAAATTATTCATTGTACGCGGTTCGAACTAACTCTAATTTATTAGGGATGAACGTTTCTCATGACAATGGAGCAACTTGGACAGAGTTTGTTGGTAACCCTGGAACTCCTGCTCCT
>CAIUSK010000217.1 GCA_903901805.1 uncultured Flavobacteriales bacterium | reverse complement strand
GAACTGATTTTCGTTGTTTTAGAGGAATCCGAAGGATCACCGATAAAAACAGAAACTCAGAAGGTGCAGAAAAGGGTTCGGACAGAATTAAAAATGGAAATAGAACAATAACCCCGAACCCATAAGAATTCGCAGCCTTGATTTTTTTACTCAACTTTTTGCATCAAGGCAAAAAGTGGAAAACACTAACACTCAACGTTCAACTTGAACATAACCCGACGAATCCCTTCGAAATGATCATTTTCAATTCTATAACGCTTTCTTCAATGTTTTCAGTCTGCTTAGTTAATTTTCAACTCTTCACTTTCAATTTTCAACTCTTATCAACCGTAACAAACTCAATCTTCCATTCCGCACACTGAACTTATCCCACGCTCATCGAGCTTTCATAATGAGCCCTCATGATGAGCCCGCCGAATCATATCCATGCACCAATTCAAAAAGTCGAAAGTAAAATAATCAGTAGCCACAAACCAAATTTCTCTTCTAATCCATTGAAAATCTTTCAGTTCACCTATTCAATTGTCGATGATTTACTGCTTCCACAACAAGCTACCATCTCCAAAGCTTAGAAAACGATACTTATTTTCCAATGCGTGGGCATAGATTTTTTTCCAGTCTTCACCTACAAAAGCATTAATCAAAAGTAATAAGGTTGATTCGGGTTGATGAAAATTTGTGAGTATTGCGTCAACCGTGCGGATTGTATATCCTGGAGCAATCAATAGTTGGGTGGGCAAAACAATTCGATGCAACGCTTTCGCTTTCATCCAAGTTACCAGGGCGCTATACGAATCTGTTAACGAGGTTTCTTGTGGTAAATCGTAAGCATCCCATTGTGAAATCGCGATTTCATCCAACGAAATATCAGGGTTCTTCACTGCTTTAACCCCCATCCAATAAAGCGTTTCCAGTGTGCGAAGCGATGTTGTTCCAATGCAGACTTTGGTATGCGTATGCTCCAAAAAATCCGTGATAAAATCTATTGATACATCGATAAATTCCGCATGCATTTCATGGTCGCCGAGCGTATCGCTTTTTACAGGAATAAACGTACCAGCACCCACATGTAGGGTTACATAATGAGTTTTAATATTATTGATAATCAGCCGATTAAATAAGTCATCTGTAAAGTGAAGTCCTGCTGTTGGAGCAGCCACTGATCCGTCCTTTTGCGCATAAACGGTTTGATAACTCAGGGCATCTTTTTTTGTTGTTTCACGCTTGATATAGGGTGGGAGAGGTATCTTACCGAAAAGATGCAGGATCTCAGCAAAAGCAAGCGTGGCATCGTTCCATTCAAAAAAAACCACGGAAGGATTTTTAGAAGTGTCAACTTTTGTAACCTTTAATTCAAGGTTGTTGTGCGTCAGAACCAATGTATCGTCTTTCCATTTTTTCGCTCCGCCAATCAAACATTTCCAATAAACCGAGCCCATTTGTGACATGGCAGTTAAGATATCGGCATAGCGTTGATCCGGTTCCAAACAAAAAACTTCTATTTTTGAGCCCGTTGACTTCTGAAAAATCAATCGAGCCTCAACTACCTTCGTGTCATTGGCAATCAAAAATGTATTTTGAGGCAATTGTTCCGTTAAATCAGAATAGTGATAATCGGATATTTCACCGTTTTTATGAACCAGTAATTTACTTGAATCCCTCGGCTCAACTGGAAAATAGGCTATCTTTTCATCCGGCAAATCATAACTAAAGTCAATAATTGAAAGGGATTTAATCTTGTCTTTTGTCGTATTCATAGATCCAAAATTAATTCAAATTCTCAGATTAGAGTTCTCAACCCTTCGAATCCTAATACAAAAAAGAACAACAACGGCATTGAATTTTGAGGTTTTCCAACCGAACTGAGTTTCGTTGTTATAGAGGAATCCGAAGGATCACCGATAAAAACAGAAACTCAGAAGGTGCAGAAAAGGGTTCGGACAGAATTAATAATGGAAATAGAACAACAACCCCGAACCCATAAAAATTCGAAGCCTTGATTTTTTGGCTCAACTTTTTGCATCAAGGCAAAAAGTGGAAAACACTAACACTCAACTTTCAACTTGCATAGAGCTCGTTGAATCCCGTCGATATGTTCATTTTCAATTCTATAACGCTTTCTTCAATGTTCTCAGTCTGCTTAGTTAATCTTCAACTCTTCACTTTCAATTTTCAACTCTTATCAACCGTGATGAACTCAATTCTCCTAACGCTTGTCCATCAAATCACTTCCCGCTCATCGAGCCTTAATAATGAGCTCGCCGAATCATGCCGAGATGAGCCCGTCGAATCCTATCGAATCATTTCAAAGTATCTCGAAAAAAATAGAAAATTAG
>CAIUSK010000216.1 GCA_903901805.1 uncultured Flavobacteriales bacterium | reverse complement strand
CCCTTACACCTATTTATGGGATACGGGAAGTACAGATACCGCTTTGTATAATATACCGGCAGGTACCTATTGGGTTAGAGTTACGGACGCATTGAGTTGTTATGAGGAACGTACTCTCACTTTAAATGATCCTTATGTGATTAGTTTTGGTGGAATAATGGCTCCAACTTGTCCTGGCGGTTCAACTGGTATGGCAATTGTTGGTTCTTCTGGATGCTCTTGTCAGTTTAGTACTTGTACGTTTTTATGGGATAACGGAATTACCACCAAACCAAATAATTCACTTACGAGCGGCTGGCATCAGGTAACAATCAATCATCCAAACGGGTGTATTGTAGTAGATTCTGTATTGATTCCAGTACCATTACCGATTATAATTGATACGATTGTTACTAATAACACGTGTTTTGGTGACTCCACAGGAAGCATTGACTTAATTCCATCGGGGATGTATGAACCAACTAACTATCTATGGTCAACAAATGCTACAACCGCATTAAATGATCATTTAGTTGCCGGAAATTATTCGGTTACGGTTTCAGATTCAAGAGGTTGTATTGATAACTTGAGTTTTGAAATCCAGGAACCTAGTGAAGTAATTCTTTCGTATTCCATAGTGAATGTTGGTTGTTTTGGAGATTCAAATGGAGAAATTAATTTTCAAGCAACTGGTGGAACTGGTAACTATTCCTTTTGGCTAAACAATACGCAAACTGGTTCTTTGGCTGATGGATTAACTGCTGGATCCTATCTTGTTTCGGCAAGTGACAACGCACAATGTTTTTCTGCTACTCAAAGCGCGGTAATATCTCAGCCGGGTAGTATTTCTTCCATTGTGAGTTCAACCCCTGAAACCGACGGATTTGATGGAACTGCCAGTGTACTTGTTCAGGGTGGTGTTGCACCGTATACAATAGTTTGGAATGATCCAAATAGCCAATATAATAGTTTAGCGGTATATTTAACTGAAGGGTGGTATACAGCATCAATTACAGATGCAAATGGATGTCAGCACGAGGATTCTGTTTATGTGGAAACCACGGTAGGAATAGCTGATCAATCGATCAATAGCATTTCAGTTTTTCCTAATCCAGTAAAGGATGTTCTGACAATCAATGGAATTGAAGGAAAAGATATTCAGCTTTTTGATGCTAATGGAAAATTGATTAAGAAATTACCTTTTTCAAATTCATTCTCAACAAGTGAATTAACGAGTGGGGTATACTACCTGGAAATCAATCAAGATAAAACGATTACGCGAATTCGTTTTTGCAAAGTAAATTAATCGAGATTATTTAACAAATTGATTATTTGAAGTATTTACGTCTGGTAAAAAGCTATCCGGATCAATAGTAATTGATTCCACTTCTTTCCATTTGATAGTGGATATGGAAATAGAATATTTTGGGCTTGCACAGGACCATTTGTTTAGAACTGAAGTTGGTCGCAAGAAATCTGATTTCACGTTATTTGTGAGATCTAAAGGAATATAATAGTATTTTTTTTCTCCATTTTTTAGTTGAATACAAAATTCAAGAGGCATCGGAATTCCTTTGTTCTGAAATGTAATAGTAATACCATCTGCTGATTTAAAAGCGGTATCAATGGAGAAATCTATTTTTTTTGTGGTATTTAACCAATAATTCTGAAACCAAGTTAATTCTAACTGTGAAACATCTTCAAATGTCTTAACAAAATCAGTAGGCTCGGGGTGTTTAAATTTCCATTTTGAATAGTACCTGCTAAATCCGACTCGCATAATTGAGTCTCCAATCATATAGCGAATTAATTCTGCAAACAATTGTCCTTTATAATACGCCGCATTATAATATGGATAATCGCCGTCAAAATGGTTTGCAGCGGTTGAAATGGGCTCCTCGATATACATATCTGTTAGCCAAGAATAATTGGACATTGCGCCACTTGCCGGGTTTTTTGGTAATTCATTTACATTACTAATTCGTTCTTCGGCATAGGAAGTTAACCCTTCATCCATCCAATGATATAAATTTTCATCAGTTCCATACATTCCATAAAAAAAGTTATGCATGAACTCGTGACATGCTGTATTAAAAAAATCACTACGACTAGATTGTAACATCGTACACATGGGATATTCCATATATCCTTCACCCGCTTGAATAAAAGAAAACTGAGCGTAAGGGTATTTGCCAAATTCACGTTTACAAATTCCATATGCTTTTGGCCAATTTTGTATAAGGGATTTCCAAGCTTCTTTGTATGTAATATTATAAAAATAATGAAAGCTAATACCATCAATAATCAATTCTTCGTGCTGCCATTCTTTATCCAAGGCAAAAGCAAAATCATGTACATTACTTGCTGTAAAACTCCATTTTTCCAAGGATTGATTTGTAGATGAGACTGTTTTTGACTTCCATCCTTTCGATTGGTATGTTTTATCCTGCAATAAACCTGTTCCCGCAACGGTATAGGACGAATCACACAATATATCTACGGAATATTTTCCAAATGTACCAGCAAACTCTCTCCCAAAATATGGATCTGTATGCCATCCCATATTGTCATATCTACACATTTTTGGATACCATTGCGTAAATGTAAAATCTGTTCCCGCCACGTTGTTTTTACCAGCACGATTTATACAAGCGGGTATTTTGGATGTAAACCGCATAACAGCAGTAATGGATTTTCCCGGCAATAATGGTGTTTTTAATTTAATTTGACCGATTGATTCAAAAATAGATATGGTGTGAATCTCATTGTCAATGGTGATCGATTGAATTGCGATTTCTCCAAGATCTTCCGATTTGTAATCTATCTGTTCGGAGTTACTTACATTGGCTTGTCGCTCAAATGCATGACTACCTTTTTTAAACGCATTCCAATACAAATGAAAATAGACTTCATGCAAAGTATCCTCAGAATTGTTATAATAAATGAGTGTTTGATTGCCGAGTAATTGACTGTTTTTGTCATCAATAGTCGCCTCAATAGTATAATCTACTTGTTGTTGCCAATAGTTTTTTTGAGCCAGTATATGAAAGTTGAAAAGAGCAAATAGTAGATATAAATACGGCTTCATAGTGATGTGTTTGAAAGAACTATAAATGAATTAATCAGCATCTGTTACATTTTTAAACGAGGTAATTGTCCTCCTTTGTTTCTTGGTGGGTTTACCAACTCCAAATTGATTATACTCCTTTTGGGCAAGTTGATATTCTTTATACTTGGTAATTTCAGTGTCTAACGTTTTGTCTTCTAGGTAATTTTGAACCAGTTTAGGCCCCACTCTTTTATCAATTAAGTCTAAAATTTTATACGAGAAAACCGCATTGTTTTTTTTTACTTGTATCGTATCGGAAATACTTATTTCTTTGGAAGGTTTAACAGGGATTT
>CAIUSK010000215.1 GCA_903901805.1 uncultured Flavobacteriales bacterium | reverse complement strand
TACTAGCGGGATCTGGGGGATAAAACAATCCTTTTTCCTTTACCGTATCTTGTAAGACTTGAGTAATTACACCGGGTTCTGTCGTAACTTGATGATTTTTTTCATCAATTTCAAGGATTTTATTGAAAAGTTCCATGCTTATCAATACACCACCATATATAGGCAAGGCACCTCCACTTAAACCTGTTCGAGCGCCCGAGGGGGTAACACAAATATGATTCGAATTGCAGAATGAAAGAATTTTTGAAACTTCTTCCACCGTGTTAGGTTTTATTACAACCTCAGGAGGAAAAGATAAATCTTCTGTCTCATCGTGTGAGTATTCTTGTAGTATTTCAGTGTCAAAGTGTACCCGCGTGCCACAAATCTCTTTGAAAAAAGAAATGTGATCTGAATTGATTTTAGTATATTTTTTCATAGATGTGGCTTAAAAATAACTATTAGGGATGAATAACAAATAGAGATTTCGGTACGACTCGATAATAAAATTCAGTGGATTCATTTCGACTTCCTTCCCCATCCATTTGAAAATAAATACTATTTGTTGAAAATTGCAATTCAGTAAATTGAATGGTTGTAACATATTTCGATTTATTGGAGTTTCCATAAAGGAATCGCAAAACTTGAAAAGGGAAATCCAGTATGGTAGCTTTTTTCACTAATACCAATTCTAATTGACCATCCGCAGCATGTGAGGTAGGAGAAATCTGGAATCCATTGCCAAATTCTTTTGTGTTTGCAACAGTTACCATGAAATAATTAGCTGTTTTGTTGTCTAAGGTTAAAGCAATACCGTTGTACGAGAAATAGGATTTCAAAATTAAAATCAAGTATTTGACTAATCCCCTGATTTTATTATTTACCATGTCAAATGCAATTTTCGCATCGTATCCAATACCAGCAACTTGAATAAAAGGTAAATCATTAACTAAACAAGTATCTATTTCAGAAAAATTTCCTGTATTGATGATTTCAATACTTTTTTTAACTCGTTCTGTAATTTTAAAATGTCTGGCAAAACCGTTTCCTGACCCACAAGGAATAATGGCAAGCTTAACCTTTGAATGTATAAGCGCAACAGCTATTTCATGAACGGTACCGTCGCCTCCAACTGCACAAATAATATCTACTTTTTCAGAAATACCTTTTTTTGCAATCTCTGAACCATGATCTTTATAGGCTGTATATTGAATGGTAAAGTCGAATTTACCTTTGTCTAAATACTTTCGAATGTAAGATTCAATGCGTTTCTTATTTGAAATTCCTGAAGTAGGATTAATAATAAACCAAATTTTTTGTTTCATGATATTACTTACATATCACCACCACCTTCACCTCCCGGTAGTTTTTTGGTGTTCAATTCTAGCTTTCCAAATTTATAGCTTGCGGAGATATATAATCTGCGCGTCATCCATTTAAAATTTGAAGTTTGTTCAACCGTGGGTCTGTCTACTTTAAAATAAAATCCTTGAACATTGAATATATCAGAAACCCTCGTTCCTATGGTCCATTTCCCGTTGGCTAGGCGTTTTTCAAAAGCAATATCAGTTGGCCCTTGGCGTTGCGCAACACCTTGAACCGTCACTCTCTTGCCATTATATGTAACACTCAATTGAACAGAAGCTGTTTTTTTCCAGAACTCAATGGATGAATTGAATTTAATATTATGAAAATATCCTTGTCTATTAGGCAATAATTCCTGATTCGTAATATACGAAATATAATTACCATTCCAAGATAGGGAAGATTTCAACCAAGAAGTAGGTTTGATAGTTAGGATAATTTCTGAGCCCAAGCTGTGTGTTTCGGCAATATTCATGAAGGTTACAGCACTGGTGTTGTTTTCGTAGTATTCCTTCACTCTACTGATTACACCCTTCGAATTACGGTAG
>CAIUSK010000214.1 GCA_903901805.1 uncultured Flavobacteriales bacterium | reverse complement strand
ACGGTTCTTTTTTATACCGCTCCTCCACTCCTGCAAAACATTTTTTTGGATCTTTAGCTGTCTCACCTAGCGCGATGTAATATTGCGGATCTTTTTCAGCGCCAGCAGTTCGATGAATTAATTTTCCATCGGCATCAATAAACAATAAATTAGGGTAACACATCACCTGATACGATGAACCAATGCGTGTTCCTTCACCTTGATCTTCCATATCAAACTTCGCGTTGATAAAATTCTTGTTGTAATAATCGGCCACTTCTTTATTGGTGAATATATTGGCAGAAATCCATTTACACGGACCACACCACGTTGTATATGCATCAATAAAAATTAATTTCTTTTCCTTCTTTGCTTTGGCTTTCAAGGCTTGAATGGTTGTGTTTTTCTCGAAGTTAATTTCAGTTTGGGCAACAAGCTTAAGACCAACCAATGAACAAAAAATAAAAAGTGCTATTTTCATAAAATATAGAGTTTAAATCAATTACAACGTCTTTAGCTGCTAAAGATACACGAATGAACTAATCTTTTTTAATTCGATCAGGAAAATCGGTAATTATTCCATCCACTTTGTTACGAATCAATTTCTTCTGAATTTTTGGAGAATTAACGGTCCAAGCAAAGAGTTTCACCTCCTTACTATGCAAAAATTTTGAATCTTTTTTGCCAATTGTGGGATAATACATTCCCAATGCAAAAGGTTTAAATTTCAATTGTTTTAAAAAGCTCGAAGCAGATTTATAAGGCAAATAAGTTAAATAAACGCAGGGATAGGAAGGGTTTTTTCTATGAATTTCTTCCAAAATCTGACTGTCAAATGACATAAAAACAAGATTTTCTTTGAATGGAAAATTCGCTATTTCTTGGAAGATGATTTCAATAAATTCAGCTGGGTGGGGTTGAGATTTTCCGTATTCCTTTGGACTCGATTTTATTTCAAAAAGAATTTTTGTATTCGATAAATCTACCTTTTCAAACAATTCTTGTAGGAGGGGTTTGTGCACCTTGATCTTCTTCTGTTCTTCAAATCGCGGATGAATCTTGGAGCCACAATCAAATTGTTCGATTTCAGCTTGAGACATTTCATAGATGTTCCATTGTTTTTCATTGGTGATAGGATTTCCCGATGAATCCAAACAAAACGTGCTTTGAAAATACGGTTCGTGGGAGATCACCAATTGCTTGTTTTTGTTTACCACAACGTCCAGTTCAATTCCATCAACCCCAAGTGAAATCGCCTTCTGAAAGGATTCAATGCTATTCTCCGGAAGTAAGCCACGACAGCCTCGATGACCAAAATAGTGCACCGGTTGAACCTGAGAGAATAACACAAAGGGAGTACAAAACACTATGAATAATCGAAACATAACAGCTATTTCATTCAAAAATACACCTTATCGTTTAGTTTCACTGCAAATAAGAATTAAGTTTTTGTAAACAAAATAGATTGATAGTCTTTGTGTTTGATTAGTTTTCTGTAATTTTGGTCAGCAAAATTGAACTTTATGAATTATGATATAATTGTTGTCGGTAGTGGGCCTGGTGGGTACGTTACTGCTATTCGCGCATCTCAATTGGGTTTTAAAACAGCTATCGTTGAGCGAGAATCGTTGGGAGGTATTTGTTTAAACTGGGGATGTATTCCTACAAAAGCCTTGTTGAAAAGTGCAAACGTATTTGAATACTTAACGCATGCTAGTGATTATGGTATTACAGTGAAGGAAGCAACTGCTGATTTTTCTGCCATGATTGATCGAAGTCGCGGTGTGGCTAACGGTATGAGTAACGGAATTCAGTTTTTGATGAAAAAAAATAAAATTGATGTCCTGAAAGGTAATGGTGTTATAAAAGCTGGTAAAAAAGTAAGCGTTACGGATGAAGCTGGAGCTACAACTGAATATACTGCAGATAAAGCACTGATAATCGCTACAGGAGCTCGTTCACGTGAATTACCTAATTTACCGCAAGACGGAGAAAAAATCATTGGATACCGTCAAGCAATGACCCTAAAATCACAACCAAAAAAATTGGTCGTTGTTGGTTCAGGTGCGATTGGTGTTGAGTTTGCTTATTTTTACAATGCTATTGGAACTGAAGTTACAATTGTTGAGTATTTACCGAATATTGTTCCGGTTGAGGACGAGGAAGTATCCAAGCAATTAGAGAAATCCTTTAAAAAAGGTGGAATTAATGTAATGACCAAAGCATCAGTAGAAAGTGTCGATACTTCTGGAAAAGGTTGTGTGGTAACTATTAAAACAGAAAAAGGAGAAGAAAAAATCGAATGTGATGTTGTTCTTTCTGCTGTTGGAATTCAAGCAAATATTGAAAATATTGGATTGGAAGAAGTAGGAATTATCGTGGATAAAGGTCGAATTTTGACTAACGAATATTACCAAACAAACATCCCGGGATATTACGCAATTGGTGATGTTATTCCTGGCCCAGCATTGGCACACGTTGCATCTGCGGAAGGAATTATTTGTGTGGAGCAATTGGCCGGACATCATCCACAACCATTGGATTACGGTAACATACCAGGATGTACTTATAGTTCTCCTGAGATTGCATCCGTTGGTATGACTGAAAAAGCAGCGAAAGAATCTGGGTTAGAAATTAAAATTGGTAAATTCCCATTCTCCGCATCCGGAAAAGCAAGTGCAGCCGGAGCAAAAGATGGATTTGTGAAATTAATTTTTGATGCTAAATACGGTGAAATACTTGGAGCTCACATGATTGGTGCTAATGTTACTGAAATGATTGCTGAAATTGTAGCTATTCGTAAATTGGAAACAACCGGAGAGGAATTGATAAAAACCGTTCACCCGCATCCAACGATGTCTGAAGCAATTATGGAAGCCGCGGCAGTAGCCTATGGTGAAGTAATTCATTTATAATATTGATCTTTTACAGTAAAGCCATCCGCGTGGGTGGCTTTTTTTTATGTTAACACTATGGATTATTACGAAATAACATTGAATTGCTCTCCACGGGAACCGTGGGCAGATATTGCCGTTGCCCTTTTGGCGGAATTTCCTTTTGATAGCTTTGTCGATACCGAAACAGGTATTTTGGCTTATATTCCAGCAAATGAATACGTTGAATCAGCAATTACCGCGCTTTTCGTAGAAAATTTCACGAGTGAAGTAGAATACACTCTTTCTGAACGATTCATCGAACAAGAAAATTGGAATGCCAAATGGGAATCCGATTTTGAACCCGTGCACGTTGGAGAAGCGCTTTCTATTCTAGCTCCTTTTCATGATAAATCTCTAGCAAAAAAGCGCATTATAGAAATTATGCCTAAAATGTCTTTTGGCACGGGGCATCACCAAACTACGCGCTTGATGTGTTCATTTTTACTAGAAAAAGACGTGAAAGGTAACAGAGTTCTAGACATGGGAACCGGAACGGGTATTTTAGCCATTCTAGCAGAACAATTGGGTGCAAACTCCATTTTGGCTGTTGATATTGAGGATTGGTCGGTAGAAAATACCTTAGAAAATGCTGAACGCAATGCATGCGCGAAAATCGAAGGAAGATGTGGAGATATCGATTGTATTCTTGAAAATGAATTTGACGTTATCTTGGCCAATATCAATCGCAATATATTGATGCGTCACCTTCCCTCCTATTCTGATAAGCTAAAACAGAATGGAACATTATTTCTAAGTGGATTTTT
>CAIUSK010000213.1 GCA_903901805.1 uncultured Flavobacteriales bacterium | reverse complement strand
GTTCTAGAATTATTTCTTTCACTTCAAGATTGGCTAATTCAATGCAGTTTTTTATACTTCTAACGGCGGAAACATTTCCAGTAATAATATGGCAGTTTGATTCTAACCGTCCTCCTTTAACACCAATTGGATCCTTAAAACCAGGATCATTATCGATGATGTATTCTTGTGGGAATACAGATATTATCTCTTCGCCTGGCTTCATAACCATTTTATACATATCGTCAATAAGAGCATCGATATCTGGCTGACGAATAAGCGACTCGGCATCTTTTCTAGTGATCAAACCGCTATGTTGAATGCTTTTAATGTGTTGACCAGCTATACCAACATAAACTGTTCGAATGTTTAGGTGGCCCGTAACACGCGATTGTGCTTCTCGAACTGCTGCTATAATTGATTCTACTGTGCGATCAATATTCCGTACATCACCTCTCACAACTCCAAGCGATTCACTTTTTCCCATGGTAATTATTTCAATTTTCCCATGTTCATTTTGTTTTCCAACAAAACAAGCAATTTTAGTTGTTCCAATATCTAAGCCTACAACAATTGAATTTCCCATACTTATTTTTTCTTGCAGACAATTTGTCCGTTATACTTAATTGTTATCACACTGTATTTATTCCATCCTTCAAATGGAATTGCTTGTTCGTAGAAGATTTTCAATTTCTCAAACTTGTCTTTCACCTCTTCATCCGTATTGGCAGTGCCAAACTCAATTATTTGATCACCAACAATTGGAATCATAATAAACTCATGTTGTTCATTTACAAACACTTGCCCAATTAGAGATTGGAGAATCGGATCCTTACAAACATAATTCGAAATTCGATACACATCGTCTATTTTTCGAATACTTTTCAAGGAGTTGTTGTTAATAATTTCAGTTACATTTTCTTTGTTCATTCGATCTGGAATGGAGCCATTAAAAACGAGAACTCTTGCCGTATGAAAATTGGATGTTCCGATTTTATAACCTTCTTTGTCGAGGTAATAACTTTCGTTTGATGTATTGAAAATTCTCGCTATTGGTACGCGCAGTACCACGTCAATTTTCCACTCCTCACCGATGTTTTTATACACTTTAGCACTCTTAACCTCAGACATTTTTTTAATGAAGGATTCCACTTTTTGCGGGTCAAGTTTTTCAGTAGATAGCCCTTTTGGCAAAAGCCCTCCTCGTTCTAATCTTAGTAACAACTCAGATTTAGTTAAAAAAGCACTTTCACCCTCCACTTGAATGAGAATTTCAGGCTTCTTTAAAATGGTTTCTCGATCTGCTTTTCTTACAAAAACAATGAGTACAATCAAACCGATTGAGAATGTTATTAAACCACTAATTTTTAGCCAACGCATCATAGTTGTTGTTCATTATTTAATTGCTTTTTGAGCAAATTCACAATCCGATCAATGTCTCCAGCTCCTATTGTCAATAAAACCTCCAAGTTACTTTTTGCTATTTCTTTACCAATATTTTTAGCATCAACTAATTTTTTCTGTGGATTATTGATTTTTTCTAACAAAACATCTGATGTTATACCTGCAATGGGTAACTCGCGAGCAGGATATATGGGCATTACAAGAATCTCATCTAAACGCGATAATTCTTCTGCAAATGAATCCATGAAATCAGCCGTTCTTGAAAATAAATGTGGTTGAAAAATTCCTGTGATTTTTTTAGTTGGATACATCAAACGTACCGAATCAATCAATGCTTCGATTTCTTTAGGATGATGCGCATAATCATCTATATAGATTAGATTTTTTTCTCTGATAATATATTCAAATCGTCTTTTTACACCTCGAAATGTTTTAAGTCCCATTCGAATTTCGGATTCGGTCATCCCAAGTTGCACTAACAAGGCGATACAACCTAATGCATTTTCGGCATTGTGAATTCCTGGAACACCCAATTCTATATCATTCCATTGAGTATTTTTGAAAATTACGTCCATTAGAAATGACTCTCCACTTACCCGTAAATTAGAGGCACGAAAATCCGCAGTATCACTCCCAACGGCATAGGTTATAGTTTTGGCTAATGAGGTAAAAGGCAAACCTTCTTTTAGTACTAAAAAGCCCAACGGGTTGATCCGATTGGCATAGAGTTGAAATCCTTCCTGAAATTTTTCAGCTGTGCCATAAATATCTAAATGATCGGGATCTGCAGAAGTAATAATTGCTCCATAAGGCGATAGGCGAAGGAAAGAACGATCAAATTCATCGGCTTCAATTACGGCATATTCACTTTTTGAACTAATGAGTAAATTTGAATTAAAATTTGTAGAAATTCCTCCTAGAAAAGCGCTGCATTCCCATTTGCTTGAATGAAGAATATGAGCCAATAAAGTACTTGTAGTCGTTTTTCCATGTGTTCCGGCCACACACAATCCTTTCATGCTTTGAGTGATAAGTCCTAAAACTTCAGATCTTTTCAGAATGGTATAACCGGCTTGGCGAACGTGGTTCAATTCTCCATGATTTTGAGGAATTGCTGGTGTTATAATAATCAGTGTAGATAAAACATCTTGAAATTCTAGCGGAAGATTTTCACCTCTATCTTCAAAATGAACACTGCACCCTTCATGCATTAATTGATCGGTTAGGGGAGAAGGTGTTTTATCATACCCACCTACGGAGTAATTCAAGGCCTTAAAATACCGGGCAAGTGCAGACATACCAATACCACCTATTCCAATAAAATATACCGATTTAAAATCAGTCAGCTTGCTATTTTCGCTAAAATTTATTTCCATCTTTTTATTGCAATCGCTTCACAGGTATCAACAATTTCGTGCGTAGCATTTGATTTACCTAATTTTTGAATTTCACAACTCAATTTTTCTCGTTCCGAAATATTTGAGATTAATTCAAGGGTAGTTTGAACTAAAGAGTTCCTTGCTTTATCATCTCTAATAAGCAGCGCTGCATTTGCTTCTACAAGTGCCATGGCGTTTTTTGTTTGATGGTCTTCAGCAACGTTTGGTGAAGGGACTAATATGGTTGGTTTTCCAACTATGCATAATTCGGAAACGGAAATTGCTCCCGCCCTAGAAACAACTATATCAGCTGCTGCATACGCTAAATCCATTCGATCAATAAATTGATGTAAATGAATTCCGGGCAAATTCCTTCTACTAACGGATATAGATAAATCGGCATGATATAATCTTCCGCATTGCCAAATCACTTGAATACCAGCTTGGTCTAGTTTTTCCATTCCATGCTTGATAGATTTATTCAGTGTTTTTGCTCCCAAAGAACCACCAATAACTAACAAAGTTGGTTTGTTTTTATCCAGTTTAAAGTGGGTTATGCCCAGTTCTTTTTTGTCGGTAATATCAACCATATTGGTCCGGACAGGATTACCTGTTAGATG